>JBAZVI010000011.1 GCA_041660925.1 Elusimicrobiota bacterium | reverse complement strand
ATGGCCAAGGCGAAATTCGAGCGCAACAAGCCGCACGTGAACATCGGGACGATCGGTCACGTGGACCACGGCAAGACCACTTTGACGGCGGCGATCACGCACGTGCTGTCCCAGAAGGGACTGGCGCAGGCGAAGCGCTACGACGAGATCGACAACGCGCCGGAAGAGAAGGCGCGCGGCGTGACGATCAACGTGCACCACCAGGAGTACGAGACGGCGGCGCGGCACTACGCGCACGTCGACTGCCCCGGCCACGCGGACTACATCAAGAACATGATCACGGGCGCGGCGCAGATGGACGGCGCGGTGCTGGTGGTGTCGGCGGCGGACGGTCCGATGCCGCAGACGCGCGAGCACGTGCTGCTGGCGCGGCAGGTGAACGTCCCCCACATCGTGGTGTACCTGAACAAGATCGACGTGGCGGACAAGGACCTTGTGGACCTGGTGGAGATGGAGGTCCGCGAGCTGCTGACGAAGTACGAATATGCGGGCGACAAGGTGTCGGTGATCCGGGGCTCGGCTCTGAAGGCGCTGGAAGGCGACAAGAGCGACATCGGCGAGGCGTCGATCGTGAAGCTGATGGAGGCGCTGGACAAGGACATCCCGACGCCGAAGCGCGAGACCGACAAGCCGTTCCTGATGGCCGTCGAGGACGTGTTCTCGATCACGGGCCGCGGGACGGTGGCGACGGGGCGCGTGGAGCTTGGGAAGGTGAAGGTCGGGGACAACGTCGAGATCGTCGGGATCAAGCCGACGCAGAAGACGGTGGTCACGGGCCTGGAGATGTTCCGCAAGCTGCTCGACGACGCCCAGGCGGGCGACAACGTGGGCATGCTGCTGCGGGGCATCGAGAAGAACCAGATCGAGCGCGGGCAGGTGGTGGCGGCCCCCGGGTCGATCCAGCCGCACACGAAGTTCAAGGCGAAGGTGTACGTGCTGACGAAGGACGAAGGCGGGCGGCACACGCCGTTCTTCAAGGGCTACCGGCCGCAGTTCTACTTCCGGACGACGGACGTGACCGGAGAGATCGAGCTGCCGGCGGGCGTGGAGATGATCATGCCCGGCGACAACACGGACTTCCTGGTGAAGCTGATCATGCCGATCGCCATGGAGAAGGGCCTGCGCTTCGCGGTGCGCGAGGGCGGGCATACCGTGGGCGCCGGCGTCGTCGGCGACATTCTCGAGTAACGCCATGACCGAGAACACCATCACCCCACAGCAGCGCATCCGGATCCGCCTGCGCGCGTGCGACCATCGCGTCCTGGACGCGAGCGTCGGCAAGATCGTTGAGACCGCGCGACGCACCGGCGCCGTCATCGTCGGGCCGGTCCTGCTGCCGACCCACATCCGCAAGTACACGGTGCTGCGCTCGCCGCACGTGGATAAGAAGTCCCGGGAGCAGTTCGAGATGCGCGTGCACAAGCGCCTCATCGAGCTGAAGAGCCCGACTTCGAGAACGGTGGACGAGCTCATGAAGCTCGACCTGCCGGCCGGCGTCGACGTGGAGATCAAGCTCTAGAATCCGACTACCGAGCAGTCGAGGACCGTATGACCGAAGAGAAGAAGATCGACGAAAAAGCCGCCCCTGCGGCGCAGAACAGCGGGACCGAGAAGGCCCCGCCGACGCTGCGCACGCTCATCGGGGAGAAGGTCGGGATGACGCGGGTCTTCACGAAGGACGGCGAAGTCAAAGCCGTCACCGTCGTGAAGGCCGGTCCCTGCCCGATCGTCCGCGTCAAGACGACCGAGTCCAAGGACGGCTACGGCGCCGTCCTCCTGGGCTACGGCGCTCGCCGCGAGAAATCCCTGAACAAGCCGCAGCTCGGGCAGTTCAAGGCCGCGGGGATCAACCCGCTGCGCTGGCTGCGCGAGGTCCGCGTCGCGGACCCCAAGCCCTTCAAGGTCGGGCAGGTCGCCGACGTGACGACCTTCGCTCCCGGCGATTTCGTCGACGTCCAGGCCCGCAGCAAGGGCCGGGGCTTCGCCGGGGTCATGAAGCGGCACGGGTTCCACGGCCTGCCGGCCTCGCACGGCGCCTCCGACAAGCAGCGCTCGCCGGGTTCGCTCACCGCGCGCCGCTCGCTCGGCAAGGTGCTCTCGGGCCAGCGGATGGCCGGTCATTTCGGCTTCGCGACCACGACCTCGCAGAAGATCGAGGTCATCCAGATCGACGAGGCCAACCATCTCCTGTACCTGAACGGACCGGTCCCCGGCGCCAACGGCAGCCAGGTCTGCGTCTGCGAGACGTCCAACAACCTCAAGCGTCGCCCGGTGAGAGCCGCCAAGTCCACCGTGAAGCGCGACAAGATGGGCAACATCATCGTCGAAAAGAAGCCCACGAAGAAGAAGGCCTGAACATGGAAGCCAAGATCCTGAACCTGAAAGGCGAAAACGTCGGGAAGGTCGAACTTCCCGAGACGGTGTTCGGCGTGAAGCCCATGAAGGGCTTCCTGCACGAAGTCGTCACGGCCTACGAGGCCAACCAGCGGGGGGGGACGGCTCACACGAAGACCCGCTCCGAGGTCCGCGGCGGCGGCCGCAAGCCGTGGAAGCAGAAGCACACCGGCCGCGCCCGCCACGGCTCCATCCGCTCGCCGCTCTGGCGGAAGGGCGGAGTGGTCTTCGGCCCGCGTCATCATTCGTACCGCCAGGACCTGCCGCCGCGCAAGGCCAAGCTCGCGCTCGCTCAGGCGCTCACCGCCCGCGCGGCCGACGGCTCGCTGCGCGTGGTCGACAGCCTCTCGCTCGACGGCGCGAAGACGAAGCAGGTCGCCGCGCTGCTCAAGGCCCTCAACGCCGGAGAGCGTTCGCTGCTGGTGACCGAGCAGTACGACGAGAACCTCGCCCGCGCGTCCCGCAACATCGCGACGGTGCGCGTGACCCTCGTCGCCCATCTGAACGCCTACGAGGTGCTCGCGTGCCGCAGCCTCATCATCACGCGCGCGGCCCTCGAGAAGCTGGCCCCGAGGTTCAACTGATGGAAGACTTCAACCCCACGATCCACGTCGTCCGGCCGCTCATGACCGAGCGCAGCACGCTCATGAAGGAGAAGCACAACCAGTACACCTTCGAGGTCAAGCCGAGCTCCTCCAAGACGGACGTCAAGCGCGCCATCGAGGAGCTGTTCAAAGTGAAGGTGCTCCGGGTCCGCACGATGAACGTCCGGGGCAAGTACCGCCGCTTCGGGCGCGGCGGGGGATATCGCCCCGATTGGAAGAAGGCGATCGTCACCCTGAAGCCCGGTGACTCGATCGAACTCGTCGAGCAGGGAGCGTAAGATGCCGCTGAAGAGCTATCGACCTTATACCCCGTCCCGCCGGCACATGACGTCGGCGGACTACTCCGAGCTTTCCAAGAAGAAGCCGGAGAAGAGCCTGACCAAGGGCCTGCGCAAGTCCGGCGGCCGCAACAACACCGGCATGATCATGGTCCGCCACATCGGCGGCGGGCACAAGCGGGCCTACCGCGCCATCGACTTCAAGCGCGACAAGGCCGGCGTCCCCGGCAAGGTCGTCTCCATCGAGTACGATCCGAACCGCTCGGCGCGCATCGCCCTCGTGAACTACGCGGACGGCGAGAAACGCTACATCCTGCACCCGGTCGGGCTGAAGATCGGCGACGCCGTCATGTCCGGCCCCGAGGCCGAGATCAAGGTCGGCAACGCGCTCCCGCTCGAGCGCATCCCCGAAGGCAGCTTCGTGCACGCCGTCGAGCTCATCCCCGGCAAGGGCGCGCAGATGGTGCGCTCCGCGGGCGGCCAGGCCCAGCTCATGGGCAAGGAAGGCCCCTACGCCACCCTCAAGCTTCCCTCCGGAGAGATGCGTCTGGTGCCGCGCTCCTGCATGGCGACGCTCGGCCAGGTCTCGAACATCGAGCACGACTCGATCAACTTCGGCAAGGCCGGCCGCACCCGCCACCGCGGCGAGCGGCCGACCGTCCGCGGCGGCGCGATGAACGCCGTCGACCACCCCCTGGGCGGCGGACGCGGCAAGTCGAAGGGCGGCAACCACCCGCGCTCGCCGTGGAACCAGCTTTCCAAGGGCCTCAAGACCCGCAACAAGAAGAAGGTCTGGGGCTGGATGATCCTTCAGGACCGGCGCAAGGGCAAGGTCGCCGCGATGCCGGTATAACGGGAGAACAGCATGAGCCGCTCGACAAAGAAAGGGCCGTACGTCGATCATAACCTCCTCGAGAAGGTCCAGAAGATGAACGAGACCGGGGAGAAGAAGGTCGTGAAGGTCTGGTGCCGCTCCTGCACGATCGTGCCGGAGTTCGTCGGCCACACCTTCGCCGTCCACAACGGGCGCAAGTTCCTGCCGCTCTACGTGACCGAGCAGATGGTCGGCCACAAGATCGGCGAGTTCTCCTTCACACGACTCTTCAAGGGCCACGGCATGGCGCACACGAAGGAAGCCACCGAGCTCACCTAACGAGAGAGATAGAGGAATCCGATGGAAGCCACAGCATACGCCAGATTCCAGCGCTACGGCGCCCGAAAGGTCGCCCAGGTCCTGGACCAGATCCGCGGGAAGTCCGTCGCCAAGGCCGAAGAGATCCTGCCGACGATCCCGCGCCGCGCCACCGAGCTCGTGGGCAAGACCCTGCGCTCGGCGGCCGCGAACCTCCAGCACCGGACCGGCAAGCCGCTCGAGCCCCGGGACGTCTTCATCAAAGCCGCGTGGGTCGGCCAGGGTCCGATGGGGCACATGAAGCGCGTGCTGCCCGCCCCTCAGGGCCGCGCCTACACCTTCAAGCGCAAGGTCTGCCATCTCACGATGGTGGTCTCCGACGAGAGGAAATAAGCCATGGGACAGAAAATCTATCCGAAGTCGGTCCGCCTCGGCTACATCCAGGACTGGGAGTCCAAGTGGTTCTCCCTGCGGGAGATGCCGGCGCTGATCGGCGAGGACTACAAGATCCGCCAGCTCATCACGAAGCGCTTCCGTCTCGCCGCCGTTTCGTGGGTGGGCATCGAGCGCGCGGGATCGTACCTGCGCGTGAACATCCATACCGCGCGCCCCGGCGTCGTCATCGGCAAGCGCGGCGCGGACATCGAGGCCATCAGGATCCAGATCGAAGCCCTGACGAAGCGCAAGACCTTCATCAACGTCGTCGAGATCAAGGAGCCCGAGCTCGACTCCCGTCTCGTCGGCGAGGCGATCGCGATGCAGCTCGAGCGCCGCATCGCGCACCGCCGCGCGATGAAGCGCGCCATGGAGCGCACGATGGCCGCCGGCGCCCTCGGGATCAAGATCGAGGTCAAGGGCCGGATCGCCGGCGCCGAGATCGCGCGCCGAGAGTGGCTGCGCGAGGGCCGCGTCCCCCTGCACACCTTCTCGGCCGACATCGACTACGGCCATGTCGAGGCGAACACGACCAGCGGCACCATCGGCATCAAGGTCTGGATCTACAAGAAGCAGTTCTTCGCGAAGACGCCGAAGGAGCTCATCCAGCAGGCGAAGATCGAGGAAGGGCAGGCCGCCGCGCCGCTCGCGGGAGCCGCCGCTCCCGCCCCGGCCGCCGCGCCCGAGACCCCGGCGCCGGCCCCGGAGGCGTGACATGCTGATGCCCAAACGCGTCAAGTACCGCAAGCCCCACAGCCACCCGCGCATCAAGGGGCTCGCCAAGCGCGGCACCGAGCTCGCCTTCGGCGAGTACGGCCTGAAGGCGCTCGAGCCGAAGTGGCTCACCGCGCGTCAGATCGAGGCGTCGCGCGTCGCCATCACCCGCTACATGAAGAAGGGCGGGAAGCTCTGGATCCGCATCTTCCCCGACAAGGCCATCACGAAGCATCCGGCCGAGACCCGCATGGGCAAGGGCAAAGGCGCGCCGGAGCATTGGGCCGCGGTCATCAAGCCGGGCCGCGTCCTCTTCGAGGTCGAAGGCATCCCGCTCGACCTGGCGAAGCACGCGATGACGCTGGCGGCGCACAAGCTGCCCATCCGCACCAAGTTCATCACCCGGAACTGAGACATGAAGACCAAAGACAAGGAAACCAAGAAGAACCACTCGATCGACGAGCTTCGCTCCGAGCTGAGACAGCTCCAGGAGAAGAAGTTCAAGATGACGTTCAAGCATCGGGTCACTCCGCTCACGAACCCGCTGGAGATCCGCGCCCTGCGCCGGGACATCGCCCGCATCAACACCTGGATCCGCGCCAAACAGCTCTCGGCCGGAAAGACGAAGTAGGAGACCGACATGGCCACCCCCAACACCGCCGCCCAAGAGACCGAGCGCGCACAGCGCCACAACTTCCAGGGCACCGTCGTATCGGACAAGGCCGACAAGACGCGCGTGGTCGTCGTGCGCCGTCAGATCCGGCACCCGCTCTACGAGAAGATCCAGCGCAAGAAGAGCAAGTTCTACGTCCATGACGAGCGCAATGAATCGCACGTCGGGGACTTCGTGGAGATCGCCGGCACCCGGCCGCTCTCCAAGCTCAAGCGCTGGCGCCTCGTGCGCGTGCTGAAGGCCGCCCCGAAGATCGCCGCTCCTGCCGGAGGCGAGGCATGATCCAGCTCCGCACGATCCTCAACGTCGCCGACAACTCCGGGGCCCGGAAGCTCCAGTGCTTCAAGGTCCTCGGCGGCCACCACCGGCGCTACGCGTCGCTGGGGGACATCATCGTCTGCTCCGTGCGCGACGCCACGCCGCACGCCGCCATCAAGAAGGGCGAGGTCGTGAAGGCCGTCATCATCCGCATGTGCAACCCGCACATGCGCAAGGACGGCTCCTATGTCCGCTTCGACGACAACGCCGCGTGCCTGATCGACGACAAGAACGAGCCCAAGGGCACCCGCGTGTTCGGGCCCGTGGCCCGGGAACTGCGCGACCGCGAGTTCCTGAAGATCATTTCGCTGGCGCCTGAGGTGGTCTGAGATGAACATCAAGAAGAAAGACACGGTGCTCGTCCTCAGCGGCAAGGACAAGGGCCGCAAGGGCGAGGTCCTGCGCGTCTACCCCGAGAAGGAGCGCGTGCTCATCGCGAAGGTCAACATCGTGACCAAGCACGTCAAGCCGCGGCCCTCGGAGCCCGGCGGCATCCAGAAGCGCGAGGCTCCGATCCATATTTCCAAAGTGCAGCTGGTCTGCCCCAAGTGCGAGCAGGCCATCCGCCCCAAGCGCGGGCAGCTGCCCGACGGCGAGCGCGTGCGCGTCTGCCGACACTGCGGCGAGGTGATCCTCTAACATGGCCGAGAAGGAGAAGGATAAAAAGCCGGCGAAGCCGCCGGTCGCGAAGATCCCGAAGGTGGCCAAGCCGGCCGCCCAGGAGAAGCGCGAACCGGTGGAGAGCGTCATCGAGAAACCCTCGGCGACGCCCCGTCTCAAGAAGCGCTACCTCGAGGAGATCGTGCCCGCGCTCATGGAGCAGAAGGGCTACGAGAACCCGCACGAGGTCCCGCGCGTCACCAAGATCGTCGTGAACATGGGCATCTCGGAGGCCAAGGAGAACATCCAGGCCCTCGACGCCGCCCGCGACGAGCTCGGCTGGATCACGGGCCAGCTGCCCCAGATCCGGCGCGCGAAGAAGTCCATCTCGAACTTCAAGCTTCGCGAAGGCATGCCGATCGGCGTGCGCGTCACGCTGCGCGGGGACCGGATGTACGAGTTCCTCGACCGCCTGATCGCCACTGCCGTCCCGCGCATCCGCGACTTCCGCGGACTCGAGCCGAAGGGCTTCGACGGCCAGGGGAACTTCAACCTCGGCCTTCGCGAACAGCTGATCTTCCCCGAGATCAATCTCGAGAAGGTCTCCAAGTCGCGCGGGATGAACATCACCTTCGTCACCACCGCGCGCACCGATGAGGAGGGCTTCGCGCTCCTCGAACAGCTCGGGATGCCCTTCAAGCACCCGCAGCAGAAGAAGAACTGAGGATCCTATGGCCACCATCGCGTGGGTCGCAAAACTCAAGAAGCCGCAGAAGTTCGCGGTCCGCTACCGCAACCGCTGCCAGCTCTGCGGGAGGCCGCGCGCGTTCCTGCGCGACTTCGGCCTCTGCAGGATCTGCTTCCGCAACATGGCGCACCGCGGCCAGATCCCGGGCGTGCGGAAATCCTCCTGGTAGGTGAGACCCCATGGACCCCATCGCTGACTTCCTGACCCGCATCCGCAACGCGAACATCCGGCAGAAGGACCGCATCGACGTCCCTCTGTCCGGCATCAAGGCGGAGATCGCCCGCATCCTCAAGGATGAGGGCTTCATCGCCAACTACAAGACGATCTTCAACGAGAAGCGCGTCGGAACCCTGCGCGTCTTCCTGAAGTACTCGCCCACGAAGGAGGCGGTCATCCGCGGCATCAAGCGGACCTCCCGCCCCGGGCTGCGCATCTATCGCTCGTACCGCGAGATCCCCCGCGTGCGAGTGGGCTTCGCGGTGACGATCCTGACCACGCCTGCGGGCGTGCTCACGGACAAGCAGGCGAAGGAGAAGAAGGTCGGCGGAGAGGTCCTCTGCCAGGTCTGGTAAGGAGAACGCTATGAGCCGCGTCGGAAGACAGCCGATTACGATCCCTGAGAAGGTCGACGTCGCCATCGAGGGCGCCAAGGTCCGCGTGAAGGGACCCCATGGCGAACTCTCGTGGCAGCTCCCGGTCGAGGTCAAGGCCGAGAGGAAGGACAAGCAGGTCGTGCTCACCGCCGACTACTCCGACCCGCGGATCCGCGCGCTCTACGGCATGGCGCGCGCCCGGGTCGCGAACATGGTCAACGGCGTGCACGCCAAGTTCAGCAAGACGCTCGAGGTCATCGGCCTCGGCTTCAAGGTCGAGAAAGAGGGCGAGAAGAAGCTCATCCTCAGCATCGGCTTTTCCCACAAGGTCCATTTCGACGTGCCGATCGGCATCGACGTCGACATCGACAAGAAGATGACCACCGTGATCCTCAAGAGCCACGACAAGGATCTGCTCGGCCACACGGCCGCGCGCATGCGCTCCCTCAAGATCCCCGAACCCTATAAGGGCACGGGCATCCGCTACCAGGGCGAACGCATCATCCGCAAGGCCGGCAAGACCGCGGCCGGAGCGGGCGCCGGCGGAGCCGGCGGCGCGAAGAAATAGGGATAGGGACCGACGACCATGAAAGACAAAGCCATCCGTTTCGAATACCGCAAGCGCCGCGTCCACGACAGGATCAAGGAAGCCGCCAACGGCCTTCCCCGCCTGTGCGTGCGGCGTTCGCTGAAGTACTTCTACGCGCAGGTCATCGACGACGTCAAGGGCGTCACCATCGCCTGCGCGGACAGCCGGCCCGAGAAGGCCGGCCCCTGCCGCAAGAGCCTCAACGACGCCAAGAGCGTCGGCAAGCTCATCGCCGAGCGGGCGCTCAAGGCGGGGATCTCCAAGGTCGTGTTCGACCGCGGAGGGATGGTCTACCACGGCCGCGTCAAGGCGCTGGCCGATGCGGCGCGCGAAGCCGGACTCAAGTTCTAGGAGACGACGATGCCCGAGGAAACGAAACCCGTTCAAACCACCCCGCACCGGTCCCCGGATGGACAGCAGCGCCGTCCGCCGCGGCGCTCCCGCCGTCAGGAAGAGGCCGACGCGCTGGGTCTCAAGGAGACCGTGGTCGCCATCAACCGCGTGGCCAAGGTCGTCAAGGGCGGCAAGCGCTTTTCGTTCGGAGCGCTCGTCGTCGTCGGCGACGGCAAGGGCTCGGTCGGCTTCGGCCTGGGCAAGGCCAAGGACGTGCAGTTCTCGATCCAGAAGGGCTCGCTGCGCGCGCGCAAGAACATGTTCCACTTCGCGATGTCCGGCGACACGATCCCGCACGAGACCGTCGGCCGCTGGGGCGCCGGCAAGGTCTGGATGAAGCCCGCGGCGCCCGGGACGGGCGTCATCGCGGGCGGCGGCGTGCGCGCGGTGCTCGAGGCCGCGGGCGTTAAGAACATCCTCACCAAGAGTCTCGGCAGCTCGAACAACTTCAGCGTGATCTACGCGACGATGCAGGCCCTCAAGGCCCTGCGGACGCGCGAGGACATCGCCAAGCTCAGGGGGCGGTGATGACTGACACCAGGACCATCGGACTGCACAACCTCGCTCCGCGGCCGGGCGCGCGCAAGCGCGCCAAGCGCATCGGCATGGGACTCGGGTCCGGCCACGGCAAGACGGCCACCCGCGGCACCAAGGGACAGACCTCCCGCTCGGGCGACGGCAAGATGATCGGCTTCGAGGGCGGCCAGACGCCCCAGATCCGCCGCATCCCCAAGCGCGGCTTCCGCAACACCGCGTTCCAGACCCGCTACCAGATCGTCGACGTCGGCGACCTGGCCCGCGTCTACAAGAGCCAGAACGAAGTGAGCCTCGAGTCCATGCGCGTGCACGGGCTCGTGAAGGGACGCCAGCCCGTGAAGGTCCTCGGCGACGGCAAGCTCGAGCGCCCGCTGAAGGTCCAGGCCCATGCGTTCTCGAAGAGCGCGGAAGAGAAGATCAAGAAAGCCGGCGGCACCGCGGAGAAGCTCGCGCGATGATCCGCAGTCTGACGGACATCTTCGAGATCCCGGACCTGCGCAAGCGCGTCCTCTTCGTCCTCGGCTGCCTCGCCCTCTACCGGGTGGGCGCCGCGATCCCCATCCCGGGGATCAACGGGGACGCGCTGCGCGCGATCTTCCAGGCCCAGCAGAGCACGCTCCTCGGCATCCTGAACATGTTCTCGGGCGGCGCACTGGGCCAGTTCTCCATCTTCTCGATGGGCGTCATGCCGTACATCAACGCGTCCATCATCATGAGCCTGCTTCAGGGCGCGCACGTCATCCCCTACCTGGACCGTCTTCATAAGGAAGGGGAGCTCGGCCGCCGCAAGCTCAACCAGATGACCCGCTATCTCACCCTCTTCCTGGCGGCGTTCCAGAGCTTCGGCCTGACGCTGATGATCTCGAAGATGCCCTCGCCCACCGGGCTGCCGGTGGTGTCCAATCCCACGCCGTTCTTCTTCATCATCACCGTGCTCACGCTGACCACCGGCACCGTCTTCATCATGTGGCTCGGCGAGCAGATGACGGAGCAGGGCGTCGGCAACGGCACCTCGATGATCATCTTCGCCGGCATCGTCGAGCGCATCCCCGGCAGCATCTTCGCCATGGTCCAGCTCGTCCACTCCGAGGAGATCGGGCTCATCAAGGCGCTCCTCATCGGCGTCGTCATCGTCGGCGTCATCCTGAGCGTGGTCTGGGTGGAGACCGCCCAGCGCAAGATCCCCGTCCAGTACGCCAAGCGCGTCGTCGGGCGCAAGATGATGGGCGGAGCGACGAGCTTCCTGCCCCTGAAGGTGGACCAGAGCGGCGTCATCGCCGTCATCTTCGCGGTCTCCCTGCTCGCCGTGCCCATGACGGTCGTCCAGTTCACCCCGAACTCCCCATGGGCGCAGCGCCTGCAGGGCTTCCTCAACGGCGGGAACCCCGTCTATGAGGTGATCTACGCCGCCCTCATCATCTTCTTCTGCTACTTCTACAACTCCGTGAGCATCAACCCGATGGACCTCGCGGAGAACATGAAGAAGTCCGGCGGCTTCGTCCCCGGCATCCGGCCCGGCGAGCCGACCGCGCAGTTCATCGAGTGGGTGCTCGACCGCATCACGCTCGGCGGCGCGCTCTTCGTCGCGGCGGTCGCCGTCATGCCGCAGCTCCTGCGCTACGTCTACAACGTGCCCTTCTACCTCGGCGGCACCTCGTTGCTGATCGTCGTCGGCGTCGCGCTCGACACGATGGGGCAGCTCGAGTCGCACCTCATCATGCGCCACTACGAGGGCTTCCTGAAGAAGGGGCGCATCCGCCAGAGGTGGTTCAATGTCGGCAACTGAGCTGAGGCTCGTCCTCCTCGGCTGCCCGGGCGCCGGGAAGGGGACGCAGGCGAAGGTCCTCTGCGAGCGCTACGGCATGACGCACCTCTCGACGGGGGACTGCTTCCGCGCGGAGAGCGCGGCCGGCAGCGCGCTCGGCAAGAAGGTCGCCGACTACATGAAGCGCGGCGTCCTCGTCCCCGACGAGGTCGTCAACGAGGTCGTCGCCTCCAAGCTCGACGCGCTCAAGGGGGGCTGGCTGCTCGACGGCTTCCCGCGCACGCTCGACCAGGCGCAGGGGCTCGACCGCTACCTCCGCTCCGCCGGCGCCAAGATCGACATCGTGCTCTCCATCGCCATGAAGCCGGAGGACATCGTCCGCCGGCTGACCAGCCGCCGCTCCTGCGCCTGCGGCGAGGTCTACAATCTTCTGAGCCGCCCGCCGCGCGTCGAAGGCGTCTGCGACAAGTGCGGCAAGCCTCTTTTGCAGCGCGAGGACGACACCGAGGCGACCGTGCGCAAGCGCCTGATGGTCTACGAGGACCTCACGAGCCCGCTCGTCGCCTACTACCGCTCCGGCGGAGTCTTCACCGAGGTGGACGGCGCCCTCCCCGTGGCGGACGTCACGAAGGGCCTCTGCGCGGCCGTCGACGCGCTGGCCGGGAGCCCGACCGAATCATGATGCTCCGCGCCGCGCGCATCGAGACGAAGACCCCGCAGGAGCTCGCGGCCATCCGCCGCGCCTGCCTCGTCGTCTCGGAGGCGCTCAAGGCCCTCGCGGCCGCCGCCGTCCCGGGGGCGAGCACCGCGGAGCTCGACGCCCTCGCCGCCGAGGAGATTCGCAAGCGGGGGGCCAAGCCGGCCTTCCTCGGCTACCGCGGCTACCCCGCGACTCTCTGCGCCTCCATCAATGAGGAGGTCATCCACGGGATCCCGAGCCCCGCGCGCCGTCTCAAGGACGGGGACATCATCGGTTTCGACCTCGGGGCCGTCGTGGACGGCTTCTACGGCGACGCGGCCCGGACGGTCGGCGTCGGAGCCGTCTCGGCCGAGGCGGAGAAGCTCATGCGGGTGACTCGCGAGGCCCTGCAGCAGGGCATCGCCGCCGCCCGCCCCGAGAACCGCGTCGGCGACATCGGCGCGGCCGTCCAGCGCCACGCCGAGGAGAACGGTTTCTCGGTCGTGCGCGAGTTCGTCGGACACGGCATCGGCCGCGCGCTCCACGAGGAGCCCGCGGTGCCGAACTACGGACGCGCCGGGACCGGCCCGCGGCTGAAGGCGGGCATGGTTCTCGCCATCGAGCCCATGATCAACGCCGGCGGGCCCGAGGTGCGGGTGCTCGAGGACGGTTGGACCGCCGTGACCGCCGACGGCCGGATGTCGGCGCACTTCGAGCACACGGTGGCGGTGACGGAAAGCGGCCCCGTCGTGTTCACGATTTGACGCAAAAACTAGGGAGGTAGACGTTGACCAAGGAAGATAAGATCGAAGTCGAAGGGAAGATCCTCGAGTCCCTGCCGAACGCGATGTTCCGCGTCCAGATCCCCGGCGAGAAGGTGATCCTGGCGCATATCTCGGGCAAGATGCGCGTGCACTACATCAAGATCCTGCCGGGAGACACCGTGAAGGTGGAGCTCTCACCCTACGACCTCACCCGTGGTCGCATCGTCTACCGGGAGCGCTAAGATGAAAGTTCGAGCGAGCGTCAAGCCGATCTGCCAGAAATGCAAAGTCATCCGCCGGGGGCGCACGGTCCGCGTGATGTGCTCCAACCCGCGGCATAAGCAGAGACAGGGGTAATCTATGGCACGCGTTGCGGGAGTGGACTTGCCGAAGGACAAGAAGATCGAGGTCGCGCTCACCTACGTCTACGGGATCGGGCGCACGACCGCGAAGCAGATCATGGTCAAGCTCGAAGGCGTCATCGACCCTCTGACGAAGGTCAAGGACCTCAACGAGAGCCAGGTCGGCCATCTCAACAACCTTCTGACCAAAGAGTACAAGGTCGAGGGCGAGCTGCGCCGCGAGGTGCAGCAGCACATCCACCGCTATAACGAAGTCGGCAGCTATCGCGGACTGCGGCATCGCCGCAACCTGCCGGTCCGGGGCCAGCGCACGAAGACGAACGCGCGCACGCGCCGCGGACGCCGAAAGACCGTCGGCGCCGGAAAGGCCGCCGCGAAGGAAGGATAAGAGGAGACGACCATGGCTGAGAACGATCCCAAGACCCCGCCCCCGTCCGAAGGCCGGCCCGCCGAGCGGTCCGCCGCCCCGGCGGCGCGCGGCCCCAAGAGAAACTGGAAGGCGGTGACCTTCGCGAAGGTCTTCATCCAGTCTTCCTTCAACAACACCATCGTCACGATCACCGACGACCGCGGCGCCGTGCTCTGCTGGGCGTCCGCGGGCGCGACCGGCTTCAAGGGCACGAAGAAGGGCACGCCCTTCGCCGCGCAGATGACGGCCGCGAAGGCCGCCAAGCGTGCCGTCGAGCTGGGCGTCAAGCAGGTCGCCGTCTTCATCAAGGGACCCGGTCCGGGACGCGAGACCGCCATCCGCGCGCTCCAGTCCTCCGGCCTGCAGGTCCTTTCGCTCAAGGACGTGTCGCCGCTTCCGCACAACGGCTGCCGTCCGCCGAAGCCGAGGAGAGTCTAGCCATGGCCCGATACACCGGCCCCGTCTGCCGTCTCTGCCGCCGGGAGCAGCAGAAGCTGTTCCTGAAAGGCGAGAAGTGCTACACCAAGTGCCTTCTCGAGAACCGGCCCACGCCTCCGGGCATGGCCAAGCCCCAGCGCGGCAAGCCGTCCGAGTACGCCATCCGCCTGCGCGAGAAGCAGCGCCTGAAGCGCATGGTCGCGATGACCGAGACTCCGTTCAAGGCCGCGATGGCGAAGGCCTCGCGCAGCACCGGGATGACCGGAGAGATCTTCCTGCGTCGTCTCGAGGTCCGGCTCGACAACATCGTGCGCCGCCTCGGTTTCGCGACGAGCATCAACACCGCGCGGCAGCTCGTGCGCCACGGGCACGTGAAGGTCAACGGCCGGCGCGTGAGCATCCCCTCGGCCGAGGTCAAGGTCGGGGACGTCGTGCAGATGGACCCGCGCCTGAAGGAGAACGTGGGCGTGAAGCTCGCGCTCGAGAATGTCGCGCGCCGCTCGCCGCGGCCGGCGTTCCTCGAGTTCAACGAGGCCGAGTTCTCGGGCAAGCTCGTCCGTGAGCCCGCGCGCCAGGAATCCTCGTTCGGCATCAACGACCAGCTGATCGTGGAATACTACTCGCGCTGATCCGCGCAAATTCAGAGGAAGAGATAACATGGTCTACAAGGAACTGATTCTGCCGCAGAAGCTGGCCGTCGAAGAGAAGACGATGACGGACGGCTATGCGAAGTTCGTCGCGGAACCCTACGAGCGCGGCTACGGCCACACCGTGGGCAACTCCCTGCGGCGCGTCCTCCTTTCCAGCCTCGAAGGCGCGGCGGTCACCGCCGTCCGCTTCGAGGGCGCCCGCCACGAGTACCAGGGCCTCTCCGGCGTCCGCGAGGACGTCATCAACATCCTGCTCAACCTCAAGAAGCTGCGGGTCAAGCTCTTCTCGAACGGCCCGGAGCTCATCTACCTGAGCGCGAAGAAGGAAGGCCCGGTCACCGCGAAGCTGATCCAGGAGAACTCGAACGTCGAGATCGTCAACAAGGACCTGGTCCTCGCGCACATCGAGCCCGGCGGCAAGCTCGACATGGAGATCGAGATCTCCAAGGGCCGCGGCTACGTTCCGGCCGAGGAGATCCAGCAGGCGCAGGGCGGCAGCTGGCCGGCCGGCTTCCTGCCCGTCGACGCGCTCTTCTCGCCGGTCACGAAGGTCCATTACGACGTCGAGGCTTCGCGGGTGGGACAGGTCACCGACTACGACCGCCTCATCCTGGAGATCTGGACCGACGCCTCGATCACCGCGGTCGATGCGCTGATCAAGTCCTCCAAGCTGCTGCGCGAATCCCTGCGCATCTTCATCCCCGAAGAGGAGCTTGCCGAGCAGAACGCGGCCGGCTTCGAGGGCGGTGAGGGCGGCGGGGAGACCGGCGGCGACGGCGCCGCGCTCGACGCGCGCATCAGCGAGGTGCTCGACCAGCCCGTGGACATGATCGAACTCTCCAGCCGCGCCTCCAACTGCCTGAAGGTCGCGCGCATCCGGACCATCCGGGAGCTCGTCGCGCGCCGCGAAGAAGAGCTGCTCGCCGTCAAGAACTTCGGCAAGAAGTCCCTCGACGAGATCAAGGACCGCCTCAAGGACATGGGGCTGTCCCTCGGCATGCAGGTGTAATCCATGATCAAGACACTGGGCGGACGCAGACTCGGACGCACCGGCGAACACCGGCGCGCGCTGCTCAAGAACCTCGCGGTCAGCCTGATCCTGCACGAGCGGGTGACGACGTCGGTCGCGAAGGCCAAGGAGCTCCGGCCCTACGCCGAGAAGATCATCACGCAGGCCAAGAACGGGCTGCACCACGAGGTGCGGCGCCGCGTGCAGGATAAGGCGGCCTACAAGAAGCTCTTCGACGTGCTGGCGCCGCGCTATCAGAACCGACCCGGAGGCTACACGCAGATCCTGCGCGTCGCCCGCCGGATCGGGGACAACTCGCCTCAGGGACTCATCCGCCTCATCCCCTAGAGGAGAACATGTTCGACTACCTCTTCAGCCTCTTCTCGAACGACATGGGGATCGACCTCGGCACGGCGAACACCCTCGTCTATGTGAAGAACCATGGGATCGTCCTGCGCGAGCCGTCGGTCGTCGCCATCGACCGCGAGTCGCGCCGGGTTCTCGCCATCGGGGCGGAAGCGAAGAGGATGCTCGGGCGTACGCCCGCCTCGATCGTCGCCGTGCGGCCGCTGAAGAACGGGGTCATCGCCGACTTCGAAGTCACGCAGGAGATGATCAAGTACTTCATCCGCAAGGTCCACAACCGCCGCAGCCTGCTGCACCCGCGCATCGTCATCGGCATCCCCTCGGGGATCACCGAGGTCGAACGCCGTGCCGTGCAGGAGTCGGCGCTTCAGGCCGGCGCGCGGGAGGTCTTCCTCATCGAACAGCCGATGGCTTCGGCCATCGGGGCGGACCTCCCCATCTCGGAGCCGCGGGCGAACATGATCGTCGACATCGGCGGGGGAACGACGCAGGCGGCGGTCATCTCGCTGGGCGGCCTCGTCGTCTCCAAGTCCATCGACGTCGCGGGCGACGAGATGGACGATGCCATCCTCCAGCATTTCCGCCGCAAGTACAATCTGCTGATCGGCGAGACCTCGGCCGAAGACGTCAAGATCCAGATCGGTTCCGTCTTCCCTCTCAAGGAGGAGAAGACGATGGAAGTGAAGGGCCGGGATCAGGCCACCGGTCTTCCGAAGACCGTATTGATCACCTCCGAGGAGGTCCGCCAGGCCCTCATGGAGCCCGTGCAGATGGTCCTCGACGTGATCAAATCGACGCTTGAAGAGACGCCGGCGGAGCTGGCCGCGGATTTGGTGGATCGTGGGATGGTGCTGGCGGGAGGGGGCACGCTGCTCAGAGGTCTACCGGACCTCATCCGGCAGGAGACGGAGCTGCCGGTGCACCGTGCCGCCGACCCGCTCAGCTGCGTAGCGATCGGGACCGGGAAGTTCCTCGAAGTCCTGGACGGACTCGGGGGACGGAAGTCGGACTTCATCACGACCTTCCGACCGGGCGCCTGACGCCGTTCCCGCGCACACCGCGGCCGCCGCGCACCCCCTGAAGGGGTCCGCGAGCGACTCCGCCCTGGAGCCGCATGAACAGGGAGAAGCGCGTCGCGAACATTTTTCTGCTCATCTTCGGGGGGATCTCCGTGATCCTCCTGAGCCTTCCGCTCACAGGCAAAGTCCGCGCCTTCCGGGAATACGCCTCCTATATCTATGATCCGCTCCCCTATTACGGGGGGCAGGGCATCGAGAAGCTCAACGCGCTCCCCGTCGACGTCGCGCGGCTCATCTCGGCCGACGCGCGCGTGCGCGAGCTCGAGGAGGAGCTGCGCCGACACCAGCTCCAGCGCGCGGAGAACGACGCGCTGCGGCGCGAGAACGCGCGTCTGACCGATGAGCTGTCCCTCACGACGTCGTCGCCGACGGCCCTGCGCTGGGCGCACGTGATGGAGCGGGACCCGCAGGGCTGGAACCGCTCGCTCATCGTCGATGCGGGCGAGGAGGACGGCGTCGAGGTGAACGCCCCCGTGCTGGCCTCCTGTTCGGGGCGCCTGTGCGTCGTCGGGCGGATCGTGGAGACCGCGTCCAGGAGCTCCAAGGTCCTGCTGCTCACCGACGAGCTCTCGGCGGTCGCCGCCTACATGCCCGCAAGCCAGTGGGAAGGGCTCATCCAGGGCCAGGGGACCGCGCGCATGCGCATGAACTACCTCTCGATGGAAGCGCAGCCCCGCGTCGGCGAGGACGTCGTGACGTCTCCGACCAGCGCGACCTTCCCGGCGGAGCTCCCCATCGGGACGGTCTCGAAAGTCTTCGACCGCGATCCGTTCCTGGCCTTCCAGACCGTCGAGGTCACCCCGGCGGCTCCCGCCAGCCGCCTCAAGGAAGTCCTGATCCTGCGGCGGAAGAAGCGGGGGGATGCGTGAGGCCCATGCGACTGGCCGCGCTCTTCGTCCTCGGCATGGCCGCCGAATGGTTCTGGTCGACCCGGCTCGACGTCTGGGGCCTGGCGCCCCGCCTGCTCCTCCTGCTGACGGTCGCCACGGCCTCGCAGGCCGGTCCCGTCGCGGGACAGACCTACGGCTTCTTCTGGGGGCTCTTCCTCGACGCGCTCAGTGCCCACACTTTCGGCGCCGGGGCCCTGGCCTTGACGCTCGTCGGCTACCTCGTCGGAAACCTGCGCCGGCAGATGGACGTCTCGAGCCCGACTTCGCAGATGATGGTCGCCGGCGTCGTCTCGACGGCCTTCTGGCTCTTCGTCGGGTTCGCCGGACTCGTTTTCGAGCACCGCTTCCTCTGGGTGGGCTGGAAGCTCTTCACGCTCGGCACCCTTTACAACGTCCTCGTCGCACCGGCGGCCTTCTCCGCCGTCCGGCGCGCGCTGGCGACGCAGCAGAGATGAGACAGGACGCCGCCTACAACGAGCGCCTGCGGATCCTCTGGATCGGCTTCTACTTCGCCGTCGCCCTGCTCGGGCTGCGCCTGCTGCAGCTCCAGGTCCTGCGCAACGTCTATTACATGAAGGTCGCCGAGCGCAATCGCACGCAGAGCATCTATCAGACGGCTCCGCGGGGGCGCATCTACGACCGCAACGGCGAGGTCATCGCGACGAACCGCCCCTCGTTCTCGCTCATCTATCTCCCCGGCAAGGACGAGAGCCGCGCGCGCCTCTCCGCTCTCGCGACGGACCTCGCCGCCGAGCTCGGCCTCGAGCGCGAACGGGTCCTGGAGTCCCTCAACGAGGCCTGGCGCGAGCAGGCGGCCATCCACCTCGCCGAGAACCTGCCGCTGAAGACGATGTTCAAGCTCTCCGAGATCAAGACCGTCTATCCCGGCGTCGACCTCATCGTCGAAGCGCAGCGCTCCTACCCGCGCGGCGCCTTCGCGAGCCACCTGCTCGGCTACCTCGGGAAGGTCGACCGCGTCTCCTGGAACCAGCTCAAGGCGGCCGGCTACCGCCTCGACTCCCGCGTCGGGCGCATGGGCATCGAGCGCATCTTCGAGCGCGAGCTGCGCGGAGTCGACGGGGAGATCCGCATGGAGGTCGATGCGCAGGGGCGCCTCAAGCGCATCCTCGATCAGGTCGGCTGGCATGCGGGGGGGAACCTCTACCTCACGCTCGACGCGAAGATCCAGGCCGCCGCCGAGGAGGCTCTGCGCACCTCTCCGTCCAAGCGGGGGGCGGCCATCGTCATCGATCCGCGCAACGGCAACGTCCTCGCCTTCACCTCGATCCCGGATTTCGACCCCAACATGTTCCTGGTCTCCGAGCGCGACCCCGACCACGCCCGGGTCACGAACATCCCCGAGTTCAACCTCGCCATCTCCGGGACCTATCCTCCGGGCTCGACCTTCAAGATCGTCACCAGCGCCGCGATCCTCAACGAGGGACGCATCAGCGTCAGCGACCGCATCTTCTGCCCCGGGAGCTTCCGGCTCGGCAACAAGGTCTTCCGCTGCTGGCAGAAGAAAGGGCACCTCTACCAGGACTGGCTCAACGGCATCGCCAACTCCTGCGACACGTATTTCTATCAGATGGGATTGCGCGTCGGAGGGGACGTCATCGAGCGCTATGAGAAGATGTTCCGCATCGGCGAGGACACGAAGATCGGCCTCTCCGGCGAGAAGTCGGGCAAGCGCTTCGGCCCCGAGGAGCGCAGCAAGCGCGGCAAGGCCTGGTACGACGGGGACACCGTCAACCTCTCCATCGGGCAGGGAGAACTCCTCGTGACCCCGGCGCAGATGGCCGGGGTCGTCGGAGCGGTGGCCAACCGCGGGACGATCTGGCGCCCGCAGTTCGTCCGGCGCATCGAATACGTCGGCGGCGGCGGCTACGACGCGAAGCCGGAAGCCCTCGGCCGGGTGGATCTCAAGCCCGAGACCTGGGACATGCTCCAGAAGGGCCTCGAGCGGGTCATCGACGCCGGCACCGGCGGGAGCGTGCACATCCCGGGGCTCGTCATCGGGGGCAAGACCGGCACGGCCCAGAACCCGCACGGCGATGATCACGCCTGGTTCGTCTGCTACGCCGGGCGCCCGGGCGAAACGGCGTCCCTCGCGGCCGCCGTACTCGTCCAGAACGGCGGACATGGCTCCTCGGCCGCCGGTCCGGTCGCGCGCCGCATCATCGAGGCGGCCTTCGGCCTGACGCCGGGCAAGCCCTATACCGACGCCGAGCCCGTCGAGGACCGCAGCGGCGAGGAACGCGCCGCTCCGTCCGCGCCCGCCGCCGCCCCCCGCGCCGCGGCGGGCCAGCGCCCGGGCGCCGGCGGCATCCCGCATCCCCGGGAGATCACCGAATAGCATGTTCCTCAACCGTTCGGACACGGCGCTGCGGGGACGCGTGGACTGGCTGCTGGTCGGCTCGGCGGCGGGTCTCGTCGCGATCGGGACGCTCGCCATCCTTTCCGCGGCCTCGCCGCTCCCCTATTTCGGCAAGCTCCTCGAGAAGCACTTCCTCGCCGCCGTCGTCGGCGCGCTCCTCTTCGTCTTCGGCCTGAGCTTCAACTACCAGGTCTATCAGGACCAGTCGAAGACGCTCTACGCCCTCACGATCCTCATCCTCGTCTGGGTGCTCGTCTTCGGCCTCTATCAGCGCGGTCAGCGCTCTTGGATCCGCTTCCCTTTCGTCACCTTCCAGCCCTCGGAGCTCGCGCGCATCCTGACCATCCTGACCCTGGCCAACTTCCTCGACCGCCGGGGCTCGCGCGTCGGGGACGTCACCACCGTGTTCTGGGCGTTCGCCCTCGTCGCGCCGGTGATGATCCTCATCCTCAAGGAGCCGGACTTCTCCTCGACCCTTTCGTTCTTCCCGATGCTGCTGGTGATGCTCTTCTGTTCCGGCGCCCACCTCGGCGCGCTCGTCGTGATGGGCGCCTACGGGGCGATCACGCTGGGACTGCCGCTGATGTGGACGCTCGTGTCGATGAACCCGGCCTGGATGTCCTTCGCGCCGCTGGCCTACTTCATGAAGATCTCGACGCTGAACATGCCGGTGCTCATCGCCCTCGGGGTCATCGCCGTCGGCGGCCTGCTCGCCTGGAGGCTCTCCATCATGGCGCGCACGGGCATCCACGGGGTCTTCTTCGCCGCGGCGACCGTCGTGCTCATCGCCGGGCTGGCCTCGGCGACCCTCGTCAACCACCAGCTCAAGGGCTACCAGCGCAACCGCTTCGTCGCCTTCCTCGTCCCGCAGGTGGACCCGCGCGGGGCGGGCTACAACGTGCAGCAGGCCCAGATCGCCATCGGCTCGGGCGGTCTCTGGGGGAAGGGCGTCTTCTCCGGGACCCAGTCCCAGCTCGGCTTCCTCCCGGAGCGCCACACCGACTTCATCTACGCCGTCATCGGCGAGGAGATGGGCTTCCTGGGGGCTATGGCCGTGCTCGCGCTCTACCTGATGCTCGTCTGGAGGATCGTCAACACCGCGCGCGTCGCGCGGGACCGCTACGGCTACCTCGTCTGCTGCGGGATGGCGTCCATCTACGGGTTCGCCCTGCTGGTCAACGTCGGCATGTGCGTGGGGCTGGTCCCGGTCGCCGGGATCCCGCTGCCGCTGGTCTCCTACGGGGGCTCGAACCTGGCCATCACGCTGTACGCCCTGGGCATCGTGGCGAACATCTATTCGAGGCGCTATGCCTTCCTCTGAGCTCGAGCAGGAGAGCCGCCCGGCCGTTCCCGCGACGCGCCTGCGCCTGCGCCTCACGCGCGGCGGGCCCGCCTGCGCGCTCTCGCACCTCGGGCAGATCGAGGCCCTGCGCGCGGCCGTGCTCGCGAGCGGCCTCCCGTACGTCCCGGACGGGCGCCGTCGCCGCCCGCGGCCCCGGCTCTCGTTCGGCCCGGCCATCGCCGTGGGCTACGAGAGCGACGCCGAGTATTTCGACATGGAGACGCTCGCGGACGTGGAGCCGCGCGAAGCGCTCACGCGCCTCGGAGCCGTCCTCCCGGAAGGGTTCGCCGTGCGCGAGGTCCGTCGCATACCCCGCTATTTCCCCTCGCTGGACGCGAGCATCAACGTCGTACGCTACGAGGTCCGCGGTCCGTTCCCGGCGGAGGCCGGGGCGGCGCTGAGCGCGCTCCTCGCGCGCAGCGAGATCGTCGTCTTGAAGCCGAAAGAAGGAGGCGCGCGCGTGGAGCGGGTGGACGCCCGGCCGCTCATCCGCTCGATGACGCTCGCCGCGCCCGACCGCCTGGAGCTCCTGCTCCGGTTCGGTCCCAAGCGCACCGTGAAGCCCGAGGCGCTGCTGCGGGAGTGGCTGGGGGCCGACGTCCCCCTGGACCGCTGCCGCGTCGCGCGTCGGGAGCTTTTGTCGGAGACGGCCGGCGGGGAGCTGATCGCTCCCTGAGATTTCGCAAAAGGAGTACGCCATGAACCAGGAAGATCCGAAGCCGCAGGAAGAGCAGCGTCCGGAGCTCCCGCCCCAGGGGCCGGAGCCGTCCGACGCCCTCGGTCCGTACGCGAACGAAGGCCCGGCGGAGAGCCGTCCCGAGATCCCCACGGGCGACGACGTCTTCGAGAACCGCCCGGGAGCCCGGAGCTCCGCTCCCCGTCCGGAGGGGGGCAAGAGCCCCGACCTCGAGAGCGCGCTGGAGCAGTACGACGACCAGCAGCGTTTCTCGCACGAGCGGCGCGGAGCGCGCCGCGATGAGCCCGGCGCTCGCCGCGACGAGCGCGGCGGGCGCGGCGGCGGCGGGCGCGGCGGCGGCGGCGGGCGCGGCGGCGGCGGGCGCGGCGGCGACCGGCATGGCCGGGACCATCACCACGGCCGCGAAGAGCGTTCGGAGCGTCCTACCCGGCCGCGCGCGGACGAACCTTTCAAGCGCGAGATCCTCGCCAACTCCTCCTTCGAGGAGTCCCGCGTCGCGATCATGGAGAACGGCCGCCTCGTCGAGATGCTCTGGGAGCGCAAGCACGCGCAGAACATCGTCGGCAACATCTACAAGGGCGTCGTGGAGAACGTCCTCCCCGGCATCTCTTCCGCGTTCGTGAACATCGGCTTCGACAAGAACGCCTACCTCTACATCTCCGACGTCATCGGCAGCCAGCGCGCGCCGATCGACCAGCTGCTCAAGAAGGGTCAGGAGATCATGGTGCAGGTGGCGAAGGAAGCCATCGGGACGAAGGGCATGAAGGTCACCATGGAGGTGACCCTGCCCGGCCGCTATCTCGTGCTCACGCCCTTCTCCAACAGCATCGGCATCTCCAAGCAGATCGAGGACCCCGTCGAGCGCAAGCGCATCTCCGAGATCATCGACAAGCTCGCCGCCGAACATCTGACCGGCAAGGGGCTCGTCGTGCGCACGGAAGCCGAGGGGGCCAGCGAGGACGACCTTCGCCGCGAGGTGCAGTACCTCACCCGGGCCTGGGACGCGGTGCATCGCCGCTACGAGACGCAGGCGCCGCCCTGCCTGCTCCATAAGGACCTCGACCTTCCCATGCAGGTCGCGCGCGACCTCCTCTCCGACGAGGTCTACGTCTATCTCCTCGACAACCGCGACACGCATCAGGACGTCTGCGACTTCATCGGGAAGATCTCGCCGCACCTCAAGGACCGCATCAAGCTCTACGACGCGAAGACCCCGATCTTCACGGCGTTCAACATCGAGCCCGAGATCGAGAAGCTGCGCCAGACGAAGGTCTCGCTGCCCAGCGGCGGCACCATCGTCATCCAGGAGGCGGAGTCGCTGACCGCCATCGACGTGAACACGGGGCGCTTCACGGGTTCGAAGTCGCAGGAGGAGACGGTCACCCAGAACAACCTCGAAGCGGCCGAGGAGGTCGCCCATCAGCTGCGCCTGCGCAACATCGGCGGCATCATCGTCATCGACTTCATCGACATGCGCAAGGCCTCCAACCGTCAGAAGGTCATGGAGGCGCTCATGAACGCGGTGCGCCGAGACCGGGCGAAGATCCGCATCCTGCCCATCACGCGCCTGGGCCTCATCGAGATGACGCGGGAGCGCAAGCGCGAGTCGACCATCAGCCTCATGACCGAGGAGTGCCACGAGTGCCGCGGCTCCGGACGCGTCCTCTCGGTCGAGAGCCTGCGCGTCCGCATCCAGCGCGAGATCTTCGAGCTCACCCAGGGCCGCCCGGGCGGCAGCGTCCGCATCGTGCTCCACCCGGAGCTCGCCGAGGCCTTCACGGGGCGCCAGGAGGCGATCGAGAAGAACGTCCATCGTTCGGTGAAGATCGCCGCCGACCCCCATCTCGACTGGGAGGACTACCGCATCATCCTCGAATGACGAGAACGCCGCCGCCCGCGCGCCGCACTCTTTCGTCGCTCCAGGCCCTCTGCGGGGTCCTGGCGGCGGCGTTCATCCTGCTGCTGGCAGCCGCCGGGAACGGCGGCTGCGAGGATGTCCAGGTGGTGAAATCCGGGAAGCTCTGGGGCAGCGTGTCCGCGTACCGCGTGGACGAGACGTACTACCTCGAGGCCAAGGACGCCGGACGCGTCTACGGGGCGCGCGTCGACTACTTCGGGGTCTCGGGGAAGGTCACCCTCTCCCTGCACGGGCGCAAGGCCGTGCTCATCCCCGAGTCCGCGCAAGCCGCCGTGGGGGAGCAGACCGTCGAGCTCCCCGAGAAGGTCCTGCTGCGCAACGGGAAGGCCATGGTCCCGATCGCCTTCCTCCTCAGCGAGGCGTTCTCCGAGGCGGCCGGCTGCGACACGCAGTTCAACGCGAAGACGCGCCTGCTCACGGTCGACCAGCGCTCGAGCGTCGGGCCGCTGCGCTGGTTCACTTATCCCGACCACACCCGGGTCGTGCTCGAGTTCAAGGAAGACCTGGCGTACAAGAGCGAGCGGCGCGGCCTGCGCGCCCTCGAGGTCTCCATCCCCCGCGGGAGCATCGAGTGGTCGGAGAAGACGGAGATCGGGGACGGGGTCGTCGAGGGCGTGACGCTCCGCCAGGAGTCGCGTCAGGCCCGGATGACGGTGCAGTTCGAGAAGGACTCACCGCGCTGGACGCTCAAGGAGTACCCCGCGCCGCGCCGCCTGGTCCTCGACGTCGCCCGCGAGGGCGCCCCGTTCCTCTCCGCAGCGCAGCCCCGGGAGGCGCCGCGCCTCGAGGCGGGGGCGCCGGCCGACGCGGCCGACGAAGCTCCATCCGCGGTCCCCGCCGCGGGAGCCGTCGCGCTCGCCGCCGCCCCGCTCGCGACGCCTGCGGTGACGGCCGCCGCGGCCGCGCCCGCCGCGGTCCCTTCGGCGGGCCTGAGCGCCGAAGGGACGGCGCGAGAGGAGAACGGCTCGCGCGCCGCCAAGACCGCCAAGCCCGCGCGCAAGCGCATCCGCATCGCCGTCGACGCGGGGCACGGCGGCAAGGACAGCGGCGCCCCGGGCCTGCGCGGGGTCTACGAGAAGGACATCAACCTCTCGGTCGCGCGCGAGCTTTCCCGACTCCTCGAGGAGGAAGGCCTCTTCGACGTCTTCCTGACCCGGCAGACCGACGTGTTCCTGCCGCTCAGCGACCGCTCGCGGCTCTCCAACGAGTGGGGCGCGGACC
Organism: Elusimicrobiota bacterium; assembly: GCA_041660925.1. Lineage (NCBI taxonomy): Bacteria > Pseudomonadati > Elusimicrobiota > Elusimicrobiota bacterium. The sequence goes on along the minus strand of JBAZVI010000011.1, from coordinate 76,948 downwards.
TCTTCGTCTCCCTGCACTGCAACGCGCACCCCAGCCGCGCCGAGAACGGCTTCGAGATCTACTTCCTCTCCGAGCGCGCGTCCGACCCCGAAGCCGAGCGCCTCGCCGAGTTCGAGAACTCGGTGCTCGCGCTCGAAGGGAAAGGCGAGGTGGAGGACGAGGCCGCCGAGGTCCTCTACCAGCTCGCGCGCACGGAATTCATCAACGACGCCTCCGAACTCTCGGGGGTCATGGAGAAGACCCTGAAGAAGCGCGTCGAGCTCGCGGACCGAGGGGTCAAGCAGGCTTCCTTCTACGTACTGCGCGGGGCGAACGCGCCGGCCGTACTCGTCGAGATGGGCTACGTCACCAACCCGCAGGATGAGACCAAGCTGGAGTCGAAGAAGTTCCGCCGCAAGCTGGCCGAGGGGATCTACGCCGGCCTGCTCGATTTCGCCCGGAGGAAGGACTGGCTCAAGCCGGAGGGCAGACCATGAAGGGAAACCTCGCCGCCGCGGCGCGCCGCGCCGACAAGGCCATCGCCGTCTTCGATTCGGGCATGGGCGGGCTCACCGTGCTGCGCGAGCTGCGCCGCGCCATGCCGTCCGAGCGCCTCGTTTATTTCGGCGACACCGCCCGGCTCCCGTACGGGAGCAAGTCGAAGGAGGCGGTGACCCGCTTCTCCCTCGAGATCGCCCGTTTCCTCCTGCGCCGCGACATCAAGATGCTCGTCGTCGCCTGCAACAGCGCCTCGGCGCTCGCGCTTCCCGCGCTCGAGGCCGCGCTCGACGTCCCGGTCTTCGGGGTCATCGGCCCGGCCGTGCGCGCCGCCGCGGCGCTGGCGCGCGGGGGGGCCGCCCCCGGAGCTCACGGCGCTGAGCGCTCGCGGGGCGCCGCACGACCGGGGATCGTCGGCGTCATCGGCACCGAGGCGACCGTGCGCAGCGGCGCGTATCCGCGCGAGCTCTCCGCCATCGGCTGCCGCCGCATCGCCGTGCGCGCCGCCCCGCTCTTCGTGCCGCTCGTCGAGGAGGGCTGGTGGGACCATCCGGTGACGCGCAGCGTCGCGCGCGAGTACCTGGCCCCGCTGAAGAAGCGGAAGCTCCGCGTGCTCATCCTCGGCTGCACCCACTACCCGATGCTGAAGAAGACCCTGCGCGTCGCGGCGGGAAGCCGCGTGCTCCTGGTGGACTCCGGGGTCGAGACGGCTCGCGAAGTGCGCATGTGGCTGCGCGAGCGGGGGCTCATGCGCAAAGGCCGCGGATCGGAGGAGTTCTTCGTCTCCGACGCCCCCGAGCGCTTCAAGCGGATGGCGCGCCTGTTCCTCGGGCGCAAGGTGCCGAAGGTGCGTCTGGCCCGGGTGGGGGTCTGAGGGGTCGGTCTTACTCGGGGTCGGCCGCTTCGGCCAGCATCTCGGCGATGGAGCGGCGAAGCTCTTCCATGCGGACGGGCTTGGCGAGGAAGCGGGTGTGCGACGCTTCGGCCACTTCGCCGAAGACCTGGTCGGGGCTGGCCTCGCCGCTCATGAAGAGGATGGGGATCTTCGCGGTGGAGGCGTTGCGGCGGAAGGCCTCGAAGAGATGCGAACCGGTCGCTCCGGGCATGTGGTAGTCGAGCAGGACGATCTCGGGCTTGAACTGCCGGGCTTCCTGCAGTCCCGCGGAAGGGTCGCCGGCGCTGGCGACCTCGTGGCCGAAGGAGCGCAGGGCCAGGGTCAGGATCTGGACCAGGGAGACGTCGTCGTCGACGATGAGGACGCGGGCCATGAGTGGACTGTCAGTATAGAACGGGCGGAAGGAACAATCAAGGGAAGGCCATGGAAGAACTGATTAGGAAGGTCGGACGCGTGAAGGTCCTCATCGACAACGGGATGTGCCGGGTCGGGCCGCGGCTCGACTCCGCCTCCGCGCTGGACGCGGCGCTGGTGCGCGGCGCCGGGCGGGCCCTGCTCCTCTCCGACGCCGTGGTGGCGCTCTGCCGCGCCGGGCGCCCCCACGAGGCCCTGCCGCTGCTGCGCCAGCTCGCGGCCGTCGCGGCGGCCATGCGCTGGATCCCTCTGGCGCAGAGCGACGAGCGCGCCCGCGCGGTCTCCTCCGAGTGGGGGTGCTCGCGCTGGGACGCCCTGTGGTCGGATGAAGCCCTTCGCGAGCGCGCCCGGACGGCCGGGCTCGCGGAGGACGCGGAGGCCGTGCTCTCCTCCTGCCGCGAGTTCGCGGTCGGCGGGGACTCGACGCTGCCCTGGGCCCACGTCTTCCCGGAGAACCGCCGCGAGAGCCTGGCCCCCGAGCGCGTCCTCGAGCTCGCCGGGCGCCTCATGGGCCACGTCCTGCGCGGGCTCGACGCACGCTGGCAGGGAGATTTCCCCGGAGCGTGAAGAGTCTCCCGCTCGCCGCCCTCTTCGTCCTGGCCCTCTCGGGTCCGGCCCTCTGCGTTCCCGCGGACGCGGGACGCGGCAAGGGCGGATCCGGCGGCGCGGACTCGCTCGGCATCCCGATGAGCGCCCCCTGGGAGACGGCCTCCTCCGCGAAGGCGAAGGTCGAGCCGCCTCCTCCGCCGCCCAAGCACCCGCTGGAGGAGGGCTTCGAGCGCCGTCTGCGCCTGGAGCTGCCCGCCGTGCTCGAGGCCCGCGCGGGGCTGCTGGCGGCCCTCGGCTACGCGCACGCGCACCCGGAGGTCTTCCCTCCCGGGGGACCGAACCGCCCCGGCGGCCTCTTCGACGAGCACGTCGAGCTCGCTCGCCGGCTCTGGCTCTTCGCCGCCGACCACTACCTCGCGCTCGAGGCGGTCGTCGGCCGCTACCGGGACTATCCCGCGCTGAGCGAGGCGCCTCTGCGCGAGGCCGGCTTCCAGGCCGCCTGCACGGCCCGGCTCGCGCAGCGCCGCTTCCTGACGGAGTGGCGGAAGCTCTTCGCGCAGGACCCCGACCTGCGCCGTGCGCTCGAGGACGCCGAGACCCCCGGACTGCCGCCCGGCCTCCTCGCCCGCCTCCTCAAAGAAGGCGGCGAGGACGGCGAGGGACTGCTGGCCGGGCGTCTGGCGCGCTCGCCCTCCAGGTCGCTCGCCCCCTACCTCGGGCGAGGCCTGCCGGCCTTCGAGAAGGCGCGGCGCGAGGACCTGCTCCGTCTCCGGGCCCGCGCGCGCAAGGGCTCCGAGACGCAGGTCGCCGCCGCCCTGGGGGTCGAGGCGCCGCTCATCGCGCGCGCCGCGGCCTGGACGCCCCCGCCGCCCCCCGTCCCCGTCGTCGTCTCGACCGTCGAGGTCGAGGGTTTCCAGGGGGAGCTCGTGGACCCGCTGGCGTGGCTCGACCTGCCGGTGAGCTCGCAGGCGCAGCTGGCGATCCTCAAACTCAAGGAGACCTTCGACCCGGATCCTCCCTCGGGCTCCCGGCCCGAGACCCTCGTTTCCACGCGCCAGCTCGCCGACCTCTCTGCGCTCCTGGAGCCGGGCGACGTCCTCCTCCTGCGCCGGGCGCTCTCCGTCGACGCGCTCGGCCTCGGCGGTTGGTGGCGCTCGGCCGCGCTCTATGCGGGGACGCCGCCGGCCCGTGCGCGAGCTTTCAAGAAGGACGGCGTCGAGGGCTACCTCGTCGTCGAGAACCCGGAGGCGCTCAAGCGCAACTCCGCGCGCTGGCAGCCCGCCGACGTCTTCTGGAGCGACGGCCGCGGCGTGCGCCTCGATCCGCTCCTCAGCGCGCTTTGCGCCGACGCGGTCGCCGTCCTGCGTCCGCGCGCCTCCCGCGAAGTCCGGGCGCAGGCCGTGCGGCGACTCTTCGCCGCCCTCGGCCGCGACCCCGAGGCCTGCGCTCCGGCCGGCCGTCCGCTCGCGCCGTCGGCGGCCGCGGTCTGGGCCGCTTACGCCGGCGCCGACCTCCGGCTCCCCGCCGTCGAGGTCCTCGACGAGTCCTGCGCGAGCGCCGACGCCCTCGCGCGCCGCTTCGACGAAGACTACGGCACCGAGAAGGCCCGCTTCGACCTCATCGCTTTTCTGGACCCGCGCGAGCTCTGGCAGCGCGCGGTTCCCTCGCCGCTCGAGGAGTTCCGCTCGAGCTGGCGCAGGCCCGCCTGGTCCCCGCAGGGGACCCCCGCGAACGCTTCGACCATCGCCACGGAGGCACGTCCATGACGCCGAACCCGCAGAACCCGCAGCACTCCCAGAACCCGCAGAACCCCCAGAATCCGCAGAATCCCCATGGGGGACGCCACCACCGCCGCTTCCGGCCGAACAGGGGGGGCGGAGGACAGGGCCACGGCGGAGGGCACGGCAAGGGGCATGGCCAGGGGCACGGCCAGGGGCACGGTCAGGGACACGGGCACGGCGGAGGGGGCTCGCCCCGGCAGGATAAGCCCACGTTCCTCAAAAAGAGCGACGCGGAGCGCATCTTCCAGGAGAAGACCCCGCTGACGCCGTTCCAGTGGATCCAGTTCGAGAAGGGCTCCAAAGAGCTCTCCATGCGCGCGGTGGACCTGCTCGCCCCGGTCGGCAAGGGGCAGCGCGGGCTCATCGTCTCCCCGCCCAAGGTCGGCAAGACGACGATCCTCAAACAGTTCTGCCAGGCCGCGGCGCAGGCCGACGCGGGCCTCACCGTGTACTGCGTCCTCGTCGACGAGCGGCCCGAAGAGGTCACCGACTTCAAGCGCTCGGTCCCGGCCGAGGTCTTCGCATCCTCGAACGACCGCCCCTTCACCGACCACATCCGCATGTGCGAGGAGGTCTATCAGCGCGCCGTCAGCGAGGCGGGCGCCGGCAAGGACGTGCTCATCGTCCTCGACTCCCTCACGCGCCTCGCGCGCGCGCACAACAGCGCGGCCACCGGCAGCCGCACGATGACCGGCGGCCTCGACACGCGGGCGATGGAGTGGCCGCGCAAGTTCTTCGGCGCGGCGCGCAAGCTCGAGGAGGGCGGCTCGCTGACGATCCTGGCCACCATCCTCGTCGACACGGGCAGCCGCATGGACGAGATCATCTTCCAGGAGTTCAAGGGCACCGGGAACATGGAGCTCGTGCTCTCGCGCCCGGCCGCCGACCTGCGCCTGTTTCCCGCGGTGCATGTGAAGAACACCGGGACGCGGCGCGAGGAGCTGCTGCTTCCTCCGCCGGTCCTCGAGGGCGTCTACAAGCTGCGCCGAAACCTGGCCAACCTCTCGGACCTCGAGGCGACGAAGTCGATCATCGAACTGCTCAAGAAGAACGCGACCAACGAACGTCTGCTCGCGACCGCGCAGGGCAGCACTTGAAGCGGGCCGCCCCGGCCGTCCTCGTCGTCCTCCTGCTCCTTGCGGCTCTCCCCGCGCGGGCCGAGGACGCCCTGGAGCGGCTGGGCTCCGACCCTTCCCCCGCCGCCACGAAGCGGCTGGGGGCGCTCTACGACAAAGCGCCCGGCCGTTATGAGCGCTTCTGGGTCGTGCAGGCGCTCGGCGCCCGCCTGCGCGAGCGCAAGGACCCGCTGGCGCTGGAGGCCCTGCTGCGCGCCGCGCGCGACCGGGAGGCGGACGTCCGCCGCCAGGCGCTGCGCGAGCTGACGGCGTTCGGCGCGCTGCCCGCGGCCGCGTCGGCCGGGCCTCTGCGCGCGCGCGTCGAGGAGGCCGCGCGCCGGGGCCTCAAGGACCGCTCCGCCGCCGTGCGGCAGGGGGCCGAGGAGCTTCGGGCGGTCCTCGACGGGAAGAAGGACCCGCGTGCCGCCGCGGCGCCGCCGCCGGACGCGCCCCCGCCGGCTCCGCGCCGCCTCCTGCGGCTGCTCCGCATCCTCTGGTGGCTGTCCTGGCCGCTCCTCGCGGGGGTCTGGGCGCTGCGGGGCTTCCCCGTCTTCTCCACGGACCCCGAAGGAGAGCGTGCTCGGCGCGCCTGGCGCGAGCTCGCGCGGAGCCCCGGCCTGACGGCGTTCACGGCGCTGCTGTGGACCCTGCTCGCCGTGCTCGCGGCGGGCTACGGCCTCGATCTGCTCGCGCGCCTGTGCGGCCGCCCCCTCTACCGGGCCGCCTGGAGCCCGTTCGCGGCCTACTTCGCCGGCGGATTCTGCACCCTCGCTCCCGGAGTCCTCTTCGCCGTCCAGCGCGGCCGCGGCGCCTCGCTGGCCTGGGGCCTGCTGCGCGCGGCGGCGCTCAGTGCGGCGGTCTTCACCGTGCTGCTCCCCGCCGAGGTCCTCTACCGTCTCCTCTTCCGCAATCGGCGCCCACAGCACGGCCTCTTCGGAGGGCTGCTCGAGGCCGGCGTCCTGCGCGCCTCCTACGCGGCGTCCGCCGCGATGAGGGAAGGGGCCGGCCTCCTTCCGGCCTTCGCCCTCGCCGCGAAGACGGCCCGCGAGCTTCCCGCGCCGCTCGGACTGGGGGCCTTCCACCCCCGCTTCCAGCGCCTCTGCAGCGGGCCCGCCGTCTTCGGCCTCTGCGTCCTCACGGCGTCCGCGCTCCCCGTCGAGTGGAGCGCCGGGGCGCTGCGCGTCGGGCTCGGGCTCCTCCTCTGGGGGCTCCTCGTCCACTTCGTGCTGCTTTTCGCCGTACTACAGCCCGTCGAAGGCGCGCTCAGCCGCGCGCGCGGCGGGGAAGAGGAGGTCGGATGAAGACGATCAACGAGACGGTGTGCTCCGAGCAGGCTCCCGCGGCCATCGGGCCGTACTCCCAGGCCGTGCGGGCCGGTGAGTGGGTGTTCGTGTCCGGCCAGCTGCCGGTCGACGCGAAGTCGGGGAAGCTCGAGGAGGGCGTCGCCGCGCAGACCGAGCGCGCGCTCAAGAACGTCGGGGCGGTGCTCGCCGCCGCCGGCCTCGACTACCGGCACGTCGTCAAGACGACGGTGTTCATGACGGATCTCGGCCGCTTCGCCGAGATGAACGACGTCTATGCGAGGTTCTTCAAGGATGCTCCACCGGCTCGCGCGACCGTCCAGGTCAGCGCGCTGCCCAAGGGCGCCTCGGTCGAGATCGAGGCCGTCGCCCGCGGGTAGGCTCCTCGCCGCGGCGCTCGCGCTGGCCTTCGCCGGCTGCCGGGCGTCCGTCGTCGAACTGCGACGCCCCGTGAAGGGGCCGGTCGCCGAGGTCGGCTGGATCGACCCCGGGGGCGGGCATGTCCGCTGGCCGACCCGCGGCGGCGGCTTCCTGGTGCGCCTGCGCCGCTCCGACGCGCTCAAGCGTGCCCGGGCCCATTGCGGCGCCGTGCCCGTTCAGGTCGTGCGCGAGTGGACGCAGGACGACGTCGATACGGCTTACGCGGGAGACGACCTCAGCGAGTCGATGCGCTACGGTCTCGACCACTATAAGGTGGAATCCTACCGGCATCTGGAGTTCAAGTGCGCACGCCCATGAGGATGTCGGATGTTCTTGAGAGTTCCCTATCTCCCTTCCCAGCGGGGGAGGGCAGGGCGGGGGGGGATTTCTTACGGATGAGCATCCTCATCGCCGCGGCTCTCCTCTCCGCCTGTATGGAAGGGTTCCCTCCTCCGCGCTCGGGCGGCCTGCGGTCCATGGCGCGCGTCGCGGTGACGCCGTTCTCCGACCGCGAGGGGCTCGGCCGCCTCTACGCCGACGAGACCCTGCGGGGCCTCTGGGCGCTGGGCTTCGACCCGGTCTCCCGGGAGTCCCTGGACGCCTCCCTGCGCCGGCTGGGCTTCACGGAGGGCGAAACGATGGGTCCCCAGGACCTGGCCTCCCTGCGCGAGGCGACCCGAGCCGAAGCGGTGCTCTTCGCCTCGGTCGACTGCGGCCGGCGCGGCGCCGGCGGTCGGGTGAGCTTCTCCCTCCAGTCGACCGCCGACGGCTCGACGCTGCTCTCCTCCTCCTTCGTCCCCTCGCGCTGCGGCTCGGCCGGGGACGTCCCGGAGGTCGCGGCGCGCGTGCTCGCGGGCCTGCGCCGGCTTTCCCCGGCGCCGGAGGCGCCGTGAGGGCGCGCCGCGTCGTCGTCCTCCTCTCGGGGGGGCTCGACTCCGCGACCTGCCTCTGGTGGGCGAAGGCGCGGGGGCTCGAGCCCGCGGCGCTTTCGGTGGCCTACGGTCAGCGCCACCTGCGCGAGCTGCGCTCGGCCGCCGAACTCGCCCGCCGCGCGGGAGCGAGCCATTACGCCCTGCGTCTCGACCTGCCCTGGCTCGCCGGCTGCTCGCTGGTCGACCGGAAGACCCGGCTCCCCGACCTCCCGCTCGCGCGCATCGGGAGGGGGGGGATCCCGAGCACCTACGTGCCCGGCCGCAACGCCGTCTTCACGGCGCTCGGGCTCTCTCTGGCGGACGCCCTCGGCGCCGAGGCGGTCGTGGTCGGCGCCAACGCCCTCGACTACAGCGGCTATCCGGACTGCCGGCCGCCCTTCTTCGACGCCTTCCGCCGCGTCGCCCGGACCGGCACGCGCCGGGGGGCGGAGGGCCGGCCCCTGCGCATCGAGACCCCCCTGCTCCGCCTCGACAAGGCCGCCATCGTCCGCCTGGCTCGGCGGCTCGGAGTCCCGCTCGAGCTCACCTGGTCCTGCTATCGCGGCGGGCGCCGGCCCTGCGGCCGCTGCGACTCCTGCAAGCTCCGCGCCAGGGGCTTCTCCGCTGCCGGGATCCCGGATCCCGCCCTATGAAGGTCCGGGTCGCGGAGGTCTTCTCCTCGCTTCAGGGGGAGGGCCTGCGCGCGGGGGAGCGCCAGGTCTTCGTGCGCTTCTCCGGCTGCAACCTCCGCTGCGCCTACTGCGACGAACCGGCCGCCCGCGCACCTTCCGCCTCCTCCTGGGACCTCGCGCAGGTCCAGGCGGCCATCGGGGCGCTCGCTGCGCGTCGGCGCCACGCGGCCGTGAGTTGGACCGGGGGGGAGCCGCTGCTCCATGCCCGTGTCCTGCGGCCGCTGCTGGCCTATGCCCGGTCCCTGGGCCTGGAGAACCACCTGGAGACCAACGGGACCCTGCCGGCTCGCTTCAAACCGCTGGCCGGACTGGTCGACCTGGTCGCCATGGACGTGAAGCTCCCATCCTCCTGCGGCCGCGCGACCTGGGCCGCGCACTCCGCCTTCCTTAAGGCGGCTCCGCGCAAGACCTTCGTGAAGGTCGTCCTCACCGCGGCCGCCACGGACAGGGAGTTCGAGCGGCTCCTCCGCCTTCTGGAGAAGCACCCTTCGGTGCCGCTCTTCCTCCAGCCGGCGACCCCTCATCCCTCCCGGCGCGGCGGCGGCGCCCGCCCCATCGGCCCGCTCCGGGCGCTCGCTCTTCTGGCGCGCGCGCGGCTTCGGCTCAAGGACGTCCGCCTCAGTCCCCAGTGGCACCCTATCTGGGGAGTCCGCTAGCGAAAATCCTTTCGGCATATGCGAAAATTCGGTGTCCACCCATTCTCTCCTGATGTACATATTTATCCATATAGTCTCTAACAGTCGCGGAGGCCGCGGGACGGGTCGCCGGGGCGCTCCGAGGGTCTGGGTCCACAATGGGCCTTGACAAAAAACGGTTGCGGCCCAATACTCTCCCTGTCGGACGGTCGCAGGGTATCGCGGCCGTTGGTCGTAGGAGGTGGTGCCGCAGCGTACGCCGTTGACGTGGTGTACTGACGTGCTTCGTGAGTCGGTCGGACCCTAGGGACGTTCAGGACCCCGCTGTAGGCCTGGCGGGTTTGGCGTGGGCAACATCCGTCCCGCGCAGCGTCGTGAGTTCGTCCCGGAAGTTCGTACCGGAAGTGCGTCGTTCGTGCCGGGGGCACGAGGGCACGGAGGAATGCCCTGGTGCCCCCCTCTTATTGGGGCCCTGGATCGTCCAGGGCCCCAATTTGTTGTCTTAACATTGGCACCTAACCTAAAATATACAATGAGATAAAGCGTTTTTCTGGATATTAATTAAATTTAAGTCTGCCACTTTCGATGTATCGTGTGGGCCTGTAGGTACATCTATACGTAGGTCTTATTTCATGCTCCCCTTGGGTCCAATGACCATTGGGAAGGTGGGGGCGCGCGCGTATACTGTATGCGCTATGACAAAGCGCCACCTTCTTCTTGCGTTCTTCATCGCGGCGATCGCCTCCTTACGTCCGGCTTCGGCTGCCGAAGTCCAGGACCAGCTGAGTTCGGTGGCGTCTGCGAGCGAGCAGGCCGCCCGCTCGGGAGACGTCCAGACCTCCGCGGTCCTGGCGGGCGTCGGTTTCGAGGACAAGGGGCAGGACACCGGCTTCGTCTCTCCTCCGCTGGTCCCCATGCCCGCTCGGATCGAGGGCTCCCAGCTCAACCGGCCGACCGGCGACCTCATCGTGGGCGACCCTTCCAAGGCGAGCCTGCGTGAACCGCGCAACCCCCTGACCAAGGACGAGAAGCCCAAGGAGCAGAAGAGCGGCTACGGCTTCCTCTGGGCGTTGGGCGGGGCACTGGCGCTCGGAGCTGTCGGCTTCCTGCTGGCGGGCCCTATTGGCGCTGGGATCGGATTTGTGCTGGGGGGTGTCCTCGGCGCGGTGTTCAGAAGGTAGGCATTTTCAGTTTCCCTACTGTCCTCCCCCACGGGGAGGGCAGGGTGGGGGCGAACTCCAAATGACAAAGGCCCGCGAACGCGGGCCTTTCTCTTTTACTCGCTCCCCTTCTGGGTCTCCCCCCGTGGGGGGGAGCAGTAGGGAAAAACATCCCCCGAAATGTGAAGCGCGGACCTGGCGTCTGTTTTTATAGACCGGTCCGCGCTTCAAATCCATCCCCCTCGCTGGGGGGAGCACCTACTCGGCTTATCTTTAGTATAGCCCCGCCGTTCTTATCGTCAAGACCCATTCCGGCATGCGGCGGATTTGGGCCTTGAATCTGCGCGCTCAGGGGATATAATTAGAATTCGTCGCCCCTTGAGAGGCCATATGAGAACCCTTTTCGCCGCCCTCCTGACGCTCTCGCTCACCTCCGCGCTCGTTGGCGCCCAGTCGACGCTCCCCGGCAAGGACGCCCCCGGGAAGGTCGAGTCCCCGGTCGTTTCCGCGCCCGCCCCAGCTCCCGCGCCGGCGCCTCCGGCCGCGGTCCCCGTCCGGGCCGAGGGCGCGGTGAAGGTCGACGAGAGCTGGCACGACGCCCAGGCCTCCGCCATGGGCGGTCCGGCGAAAGGCCCGGCCGCGCCCGCGCCGACGGCTGAACCTTCGAAGACGCCTGACGCGGTCGCCGTCCCCGCTCCGCCTCCTCCTCCGCTGCCGGCCGGGTTCTTCCCGCCGTCCCTGCCCAAACACGAGCGCCGCGAACTCTCCACCGCCGCCGAGATCGCGCTGGACCTCGCCGAGGTCGTCGCGTTCCTGGAGGGGGGGCAGAGCTATTTCCGGACCTATCAGAAGGGGACGCACACCTCGGAGGAGAACACCCGCTTCCTGCGCTTCCTCGAGGACTATGAGCGGGAGCGCTTGATCGCGCAGAAAGAGGCCGAGACTCTGCGTCAGTGGATGCGCGAGAAGTCCGACCTCGAGGCGCCCGAACCTCCGAAGCTCCCCTGAAGGCGGGCGCTCGGTTCGCTGCGCCAAGCGCTCACTTTTAACACAAACGAAATATAAGAGCCGTAAAGTACCTCCATGCTCAGTCTGCTCATGGAGGCGCCGGCCCGCTACCCCGCCCGCTGGCTGGCGCTCGACCGCCGCTTCCAGGTCCTCGACCACTCGGCCGACCTCGCGCCGCTGCAGGCGCGCATGCTGGAGCGCGGCGCGAGCTGCAGCTTCTTCTTTGTTCCAGCGCCTCCGGTCGCCCGGTCGCTTCCGTCGGCGCTCGGATAGAACCCCACAAATAAAGCTCTCCCCCACCCTGCCCTCCCCCGAAGGGGAGGGAGATAGGGAAGGTACTGACTGTGCCTCTATAGGGGCGGGGCGTTCGATCGACCGAAGCGTCGGGCGAGCTCGTCGCGGGTGAGGTCCACCAGGGTCGGGCGGCCGTGGGGGCAGCAGGTCCAGTCTCGGCACTTCTTGAGCGCGTCCAGCAGGGCGTGCGCTTCCTTCTCCCCGAGCGGGTCATGCGCTTTCACGGCGGCCTTGCAGGCCATCGTGGCCGCGGCGTCGTAGCGCGCGTCGGCCTTGGCGGCTCCCGGCGAAAGGAAGTGGTCGAGCGCGCGCTCGACGAGTTCCGTCACGTCCTCGGCCTTCTCGAAGAGCTCGGGCACCGCGGTGACCTGCAGGCCCGTCTTCCCCTGGCGTTCCACTTCGAAGCCCGCGGCCTTCAAACGCCCCCGGCGCTCGAGCACCCGCTCGACGGCGGATGCCGGGAGTTGGACGGGGATCGGGAGCATGAGCCTCTGCGCGCCCGCCCGGCCCTTTTCGAGGCGGTCCATGTGCTTCTCGAAGAGCACGCGTTCCTGGGCGGCGTGCTGGTCGACGACGAGCAGGCCTCCCTCGCACTCGAAGACCAGATAAGCGCGCTCGATCTGCCCCAGCCAGCGCAGGGGCGAGCGCTGCCAGTGCGGCGCGGCGGTCGTCGCGGGAGCGCCGAGCGTGAAGTCCTCCTGCACGGCGGAGCTCTGCGCGACGGAGTACCCGGACGGGAAGGAGGCCGACGGCGGGAGCACGGAGCCCTTCAGCAGGGTGGGGATACCCTTCGACTGGAGCAGCGCGCGCGAGAGCGTCGAGACGACGAGCTCGAAGACGTCGCGCTCGCGGCGGAAGCGGACCTCGCGCTTCTGGGGGTGGACGTTGACGTCGACCTCCTCGGAAGGGAGTTCGAGGAAGAGGGCGGCGACCGGGTGCCGGTCCTTGGGGCGCAGGGGTTCGTAAGCGCGGTAGAGGGCCTGCTGGAGCGCGCGGCAAGCCACGGGGCGGCGGTTGACGAAGAGGAACTGGAGCTGGCGCGTCGCGGCGAGCTCGGAGATAGGCGAGAAAAAGGCCTGCAGGGTCAGGGAGCCGCGTCCCCCCTGCGCGCTCAGCAGGAGCTTCGCGAGCTCGGGACCGAGGACCTCGCCCAGACGCGCGCGGTGGCGCTCGGCGGGGTCCTTGGCGCGCTCGGCCGGGTACTCGAGCTTCGCGCGCGGGCCGGTGCGCAGGGCGAAGGCGACCTCCGGGTTGGCGAGCGCGGCGTCCTCGACGACGCGGGCCAGCGCGGAGCGCTCGGTCTCCTCGGAACGCAGGAACTTCCGGCGCGCGGGGACGTTGAAGAAGAGGTCGCGGACCTCGACGGTCGTTCCCGGTGCGGGAGGGGCCTCGCGGGCGGAGAGGACGCGCCCGCCCTCGACTTCGACGAGCGCCCCGGCCTTCGCGCCCTCGAGGCGGCTCGAGAGGCGCACGCGCGCGACCGCGGCGATGGCGTAGAGCGCCTCGCCGCGGAAGCCGAAGGTCTCGAGGCGGTCGAGGTCCTCGATGGAGCCGATCTTGCTGGTCGCATGCCGGCCGAAGGCCGCCCGGCAGTCGGCCGCGTCCATGCCGCGGCCATCGTCGCGCACGCGCAGGAGCTTCCGGCCCGCCTCCTCGGCCTCGACGTCCACGCGCCTCGCGCCGGCGTCGAGGGCGTTCTCGAGCAGCTCCTTGAGCACGGAGGCGGGGCGCTCGACGACCTCGCCGGCCGCGATGCGGCTGGCGACGTCCTCGGGGAGCGAGACGATGGAGGACATCAGCCGAAAATCTCCGGGAGGAGATTTTCGGCTGTTTGCATGTACGAGACGGCGTCTGCGGGTCGTTTCATGAAATCCTTTCCGATGGCGGCGATAGCTTGCCTAATCCCCGCGGGAATCCCGCAGGGATTCCCGCCCTAGAGCTTGCGCTTGAGGTCCCAGAGCTTGTTGAGGGCCTCGAGCGGCGTCAGGTCGTTGGGGTTGAGCAGGCGCAGCTCGTGGAGCACGGCATGCTCCTCGAAGATGGGGAGCGTGAGCTCGGCCCCGGTCTCGGGTGCGGCGGCCCGCGTCGGGATGCCCGAGCTGCGGGCTTCGTTCTCGAGACCCTGAAGGATCTCGCGGGCCCGCGCGAGGCAGGTCGGCGGGAGGCCGGCGAGCTCGGCGACGTGGATGCCGAAGGAGCGGTCGGCCGGGCCCGCGGAGATCTTGTGCAGGAAGACGACCTCGGTGCGGCCTTCCGCGTTCGTCCACTCGCGCGCCTCGACGTTCGCGTTGGCGACGCCGGGGAGCAGCTCGGCGAGCTCGGTGAGCTCGAAATAGTGGGTCGCGAAGAGCGTGCGCGGTCCGCGGGGCGCCGCCGGACCGCCGGGGACGCCCTTGGGGGCGTTCTCGCCGAGCTTGTTGAGGTGCTCGAGCACGGCCCAGGCGATGGAGATGCCGTCGTAGGTCGAGGTGCCGCGGCCGACCTCGTCGAGAAGGATGAGGCTGCGCGGCGAGGCCGACTTGAGGATGTGCGAGGTCTCGCGCATCTCGACCATGAAGGTGGACTCGCCGCGCGCGAGCTGGTCGCGCGAGCCGATGCGGGTGAGGACCTTGTCCACGATGCCGACGAGGGCGGACTTGGCCGGCACGAAGCTTCCCATCTGGGCCATGACCGCGATGAGCGCGCTCTGGCGCAGGTAGACGGACTTGCCGCCCATGTTGGGGCCGGTGAGGACGATGGACTGCGGCGCCGTCCCGTCGATGCGCAGGGAGTTGGGGACGAAGGCGCCGGCGGGCAGCACGGCCTCGACGATGGGATGGCGGCCGTCCTCGATCTCGAGGGCGTAGGAGAGGTCGATCTTCGGCTTGACCCAGCCGCCCACCGCGGCGGCTTCCGCGAGAGCGCAGAGCACGTCGAGCTCGGCGCAGAGGTGCGCGAAGCGGCGCACGGCGTCGGTCTTCTCGAGCACCGCGGAGCGCAGCTTCTCGAAGAGCTCGGTTTCCAGGCGCAGGGAGCGCTCCTCGGCGTTGAGGATCTTCACCTCGAGCTCCTTGAGCTCGGGGGTGATGTAGCGCTCGGCGTTGGTGAGCGTCTGCTTGCGGGTGAAGCGCTCGGGGACCTTCGCGGTGTGCGCCTTGCCGATCTCGATGTAGTAGCCGAAGACCGAGTTGTAGCCGACTTTGAGCGTGCCGATGCCGGTGGCGGCCCGCTCGCGGGCCTCGAGCTCGGAGAGGAACTTGCGGCTGTCGGCGCGCACCGCGCGCAGTTCGTCGAGCGCGGGGTCGTAGCCGTCGCGGACGTACCCTCCGTCGGAGAGGCGGGCCGGCGGTCGGTCGGCGACCGCGCGCTCGAGCAGCTCCCGGACCTCCTGGAGGGGGGCGGAGAGCTCGGTGAGCTCCTGGGCCAGGGTGGCGATGCCCGAGCAGAACTCGCAGTCGGAGAGCTCGGGCTCGAGGCGGTCGCGCTGGCGCAGGGAGTCGCGCAGCGCCGCGAGGTCGCGCGGCGAGGCGGAGCGGGTCGCCATGCGGTTGATGACGCGTTCGATGTCGGCGACCTCGGAGAGCACGCGGCCGAGGTCCTTGCGGGTCTCGGACTCCTCGAGGAGCTCTTCGACGCAGTTGAGACGCCGGTCGATCTCGGGGAGGTCGGTGCAGGGGTGCAGGATCCACCGGCGCAGCGTGCGGCTGCCCATGGGCGTGTGGGTGCGGTCCAGGACGCCCCAGAGGGAATGGCGGCGGTCGCCCTCGCCGGAGCTGACGAGCTCGAGCGCGCGGATGGTGGACTCGTCGAGGCCCATCTCGGAGACGGACTCGCGGTAGACCGGGACGAGGACGTCGCGCAGGTGCGACTGCGTGTCGGCCACGTAGCGGCGGGCCTTGAGCGCGGCGCGCAGGGCGAGATGGCGGTTCTTCCAGAGGTCCACGTCGCCCAGGCCCTGGAGCTCCTCGGGCCCGGGGAAAGGGCGCTCCCAGAAGGTCAGCGAGGTCCGATGGCCGAGCGCGTGCTTGAGCCGCAGCTCCTCGGCCGTCCTGGGGACGGTGAGGACCTCGGCGGGCTCGAGCTTGGCGAGCAGGGAGTAGAGCTGCAGATGGCCGTGGTCGTTGAGGACCTGCGTGGCCCAGAACTCGCCGGTCGAGGCCTCGACGCAGGCGAGGCCCCAGCCGAAGGAGTCCACCTCGAGCGCGACGAGGTAGTTGGTGGCGCGGCTGTCGAGGTATTCGTCCTCGACGAGGGTGCCGGGGGTGATGAGGCGCGTGACGGCGCGCCTGACCAGGCCCTTGGCCTGCGCGGGATCCTCCATCTGGTCGGCGATGGCGACCTTGAAGCCGGCCTTCAAAAGCTTCGCGATGTAGTTCGAGGAGGCGTGGTGCGGGATGCCGCACATCGGCAGGCCCTGGCGCTGGGTGAGGACGACGCCGAGCACGGGGCTGGCGTGGCGGGCGTCCTCCTCGAAGAGCTCGTAGAAGTCGCCGAGCCGGAAGAGGAGCAGGGCGTGGGGGTAGGCCGCCTTGAGGGCCTTATACTGGCGCCAAAGGGGGGTCTCTTCTTTCTTCTCGATGGTAGGCATATACCCATTTTATCATAACGCGCGCCCGCCCGCGTTCTGAGAATTGTGTGGAACGCGGGCGGGCGTCCTGCGGACGCGCACCTGTCGGACCCCGCGCAACGGCGCGGGGCTGAAGCCCTCGCGAGAGAGGGAGTTTGCTCGCTCGGGTCCTCCCCAAGGGGGCTGGCGCGGACCCCACCCGAGAGGCCACAGCACCGCAGTGGGAGGGGCCGCCGGCCCCTCCCCTACCCCTATGGCGCCGTCGGGACGCTCGCGCGTCCCAGGACGGCTGTTACCCCTCGTGAGGTGCGGCGGGCCATGCCGCCGCTACTTCATGAAGAGATATGGAGTGGGCTGATGAGCAGGAATCCCGGGAGGGGATTCCTGCTAGGCGCGGATGGCGTCGAGGCGTGTGCGGACGTCGCCGGGGACCCGCAGGCGGCGGTCGGGGTCCGGCTCGAGGAGGTCGGCGATGAGGAGGTCGACCTCGGGGGAGATCCCGGTGACGAGCTTCGAGGGCGGGGTGTAGTTGCGCGACATCTTCGCGGTGGTCGTCGCCGAGTCGCCGTAGGGGCGGCGGCCGGTCAGCATCTCGTAGAGCATGCAGCCGTAGCTGAAGAGGTCGCTCTCGGGACGGACCTCGCCGCGCTCCTGCTCGGGAGCCATGTAGAGCGGGGTGCCGACGGCGATGTTGGTGCCGGTGCTGCGGCTGACCGTGTCCTTCGCGCGGCGGGCGATGCCGAAGTCCATGACCTTCACCCAGCCGTCGTCGGTGAGCATGATGTTCGAGGGCTTGAGGTCGCGGTGGACGACGCCCTGCTGGTGGGCGAAGGCGAGCGCGCTCATGACCCCGCGCGTCACGTACTGCGCCTCGGCGAGGCTGAGGCGCGTCTTTTTCTCGAGGACCTCGTCGAGGGTCTTGCCGTTGACGAACTCGAAGATCAGGTAGAGGTCGCCGTCGCTCTCGAGGATGGTGTGGATGTCGACGATGTTGGGGTGGTGCAGCGAGGCGACGGTGCGCGCCTCCTCGGAGAAGCGCAGACGCTCGCGGGCGTCGATCTTGATCTCGTCGCGCATCTTCTTGACGGCGACGTGCCGGCCGAGCGCCTTGTCCACCGCCTCGTAGACGACGCCCATGCCGCCCTGGCCGATGGTACGCACGACCCGGTAGTTCGCCTCGAAGGCCCCGACCTTGGGCTTGGCGCGCCCGCCGAGGATGTGGAGCAGGCCGAGCGCGATGAGGAAGCCGCCGGTCAGCGAGCAGGCGAGCACGACGAGGAAGCGGCGCCCGCCGGAGCGCGGCCGTTCGGGCTCCGGAGCGCGCGGGGCGGAGCGCGCGGGCGGGGGGGCGAGGTTGTACTTCTCGATCGCCTCGCGGTAGGCGGTCTCGAACTGCGCGTTGAGCTCGGCGGCCTTCTTGAAATCGCCCGCCATGCCCTTGAGGTCGCCGAGACACTCCTTGGCCAGCCCTCGGTTGCGCCAGGCGTTGGCGTGCTTGGCGTCGATCGCCACGGCGCGCTCGGCGTCGGCGAGCGCCTCGCCGCAGCGGTTGAGGCCGAGGAAGGCGGCGGTGCGCGCGTCGAGCGCCTGCTGGTGCGAGGGGTTCTGCATCAGCGCCGCGGTGGCGTCCTCGAGCGACTGGAGGTAGGAGCCGACCATGTTGTTGGCGGCGGCGCGGATGTAATAGGCCTCGGCGTTCTTGGGGTCGCGCGCGAGCGCCTTGCTCGCGTGCTGGATGGCGCCGCGCGGGTCGCCCATGCGCACCTTCGTCAGCGCCTGCTGGTTGAGGGCGTCGGCGACGCGGTCGGCGGAGGTCGGCGCCGTCGCGGCGGCCTTTTCCTCGCGGGACGCGGAGGGCGCGGCCTCGAGAGCTCCGCGCTGGGACATCATCCCCTCGTATTCGCGTGCGACCTTGTCGGCGGCGGCCTTCTGGGCGTCGTCGAGGCCGAGCGCGGAGGACTTGGTGACGCGGGTCTCGGAGAGCCGCGCGATCTGGAAGGCGAGCTGGTTGTTGGGATTGATCGAGAGCGCCATGCGCGCGTCCTCGAGCGCCAGGGGGTAGGCGCGCATGTTGTAGTTGGCCAGCGCGCGGGTGATGAAGGCGCGCTCGCTCTTGGGCTCGAGGCGCACGACGGCGCTGGCGTCCTCGTAGGCCTCGCGGTAGCGTCCGAGCTGGAGCTGGGAGATCGCGCGGTTGTTGAGCGCGTCGCGGTTCTCGGGCTCGTCGGCGAGCACCCCGTCGGAGAGGGCCTTGGCGCGCTGGCTTCCGCCGACCTGGTTGAGCACGTTCGCGACGCTGTTGGACATCTCGTTGCGCGGGGCCGCGGGAGCCGCGCGGAGTTCGGGAGTCTGAAGGAGGTCGGCGAGGGCGTCGACGCCCTCGCGCAGGGCGGTGTTCTTCTCCTCGGGGGTCCGGGCGGAGGCGATGCCCTTCTCGGTCTCTTCGAGCCGTCGGTCGATCTCCTGCGCCTTGGCCGGGGCGGACTTGGAGAACGACTGCACCGTCGAGGCCGAGGACTCTCGAAAATCCTTGAGCAGCTTGACGGGGTCGGGTCCCTGGGGGAAGAGCGAGGGGGCCGACGTGTCGGCTTGCCCCGTGACGGGAGGGGGGACGGGGTCCTTCGCCGACGCGAAGGGCGCCGACAGGAGCGCGGCGCCGAAAAGCGCTGAGAGGGTGAGGAGCCGAGGCCGGCGTTTCATCTTCCAGTCTCTCCGATGGTTGAAGACAATCCACCCCCAGGGGGGTATCGTAAGTGTAAAGGTCGTTGGCAGGGGTGTCAAGGGACTTCCCGACGAGAAATTCAGCGCTGGAAGCGCTTGAAAGTCATGCGCTGGAGGGCGTAGAGGGGGGTGGCCTTCTTGCCCGCGCCGAGCATCTGCTCGAGCGTCGCGAAGAAGAAGCCGCCGCCGACGCCCTGGGGCAGCGCGCAGGCCTCGCCGGTGAAGAGGACCACGACGTCCTTGCGGGGCTCGTCCACCGCCCCGGGCTCGAGCCACCAGTAGCCCTTGAGCTCGGCGCCCTCGACGAAGCCGAAGGAGCCGAGCATGAGCTTCTTGTCCGGGAAGCGGCGCGCCAGGCGCGCGAAGACGGGGTCGAAGGCGAGCCCGAGCGGGTTCTCGTCGGGGAAGACGCTGAGGGCTACGATGTCGAGGTCCTTCCCGAAGCCCCGGGGCTGGGCCCAGCGCAGCCAGGCGAAGAGCGGGTGGGCGTCGTCGTGCGCGGTGCCCTCCCACCAGTAGAGCGTCCCCACGGTCTCCAGCGCCGGGTCCACCTTCTTGACCTCGGCGGCCCCCGCGTTCACCGCGGCGAGCACGGTCTCGTCGGGCAGCGGGGTGCGCCAGCCGCCCAGCCACGAGCCGTTGGGTTCGCTGGCGACCTCCCAGGAGCGGATGGAGTCCTTGTAGTGGAGCGCGAGGTTGCGCGTGCGCTCCGCGTAGGCCTCGGGGGTGAGGCCGCGGGGCCAGAGCGCGCTGTCGAGCGGCGAGCCCATGATGCGCAGCTTCCTCTTCTTGAGCTCGCGCACGATCCCGTCGTAGAGCGCGAAGGACGCCGGCTTCGCGAAGAGGAGGTCGTCGCCCTGGGTGCGGAAGACGAGGCGCACCCAATCGGCGCCCGCGGCGGCCGTCTTGTCGGCGACCCAGGCGTGGTCGCTGAGCCGGTCGACGAGGGACTCGTCGAGCGTGAGTCCGTAGCGCAGCGCCTTGCCCGCCTGGCCGTGCTTGGCGATCTGGCGGCCGTGCTCGAAGATCATCGTGTGCCAGGCCGAGGAGATGGAGGCGAGCGCCCGGTCGAAGAGCATCCCGCGCTCTCGGCCGTCGCTGGCCGACTGCGCGGCGACGAGGTCCGCTTTGGCCCGGGCCTCCGCCTTGCGGAAGCCCTCGTCGGGCTTGAAGGGCGGGTCGAAGTCGCGCGCGCGGCGCTCGCAGGCCTCGCGGAAGCGGCGCCAGGCGCCCTTGGCCGCCGCCTCGTTGAGGATGATGGTCTCGCCGTCGCCGTAGCCGGTGCCGTCTCCGTCGAGGATGACCGTCGAGAACCCGTCTCCCGGGACCGGCCAGGGCAGGGAGACGGCGACGCGCTCGGTCCCGCTCCAGCGCCAGCGCGGGGTCGTCGAGGTCGCCACCCACCACGGGCGCCCGGGCGCGGGGGCCCCTTCGGGGTCGTAGAGATAGAGCCCGCTGCGGTCGACGGGCGCGCCCTCGGCGGCGAACTCGGCGCGGGCGATGTGGCGCAGGAAGGCGTCGGTGTCGAGCATGCGTCCCGCCTCGTCGTAGGCGACGACGTCGACCGTCGCGGCCGCGGCCGGCGCGGGGGCGAGGAGGGCGAAGGCGAGCGCGAGGGCGAGCATCCGTCCGAATCTAACAAAAGAGGGCGCGTCCTTTCCACGCCGCGGGAGCGATTTTGTTATACTGGGACTCGTGCACGGCTTCGACACCATCGTCGTCGGCGGCGGGATCCTCGGCTCGGCGACGGCCTACCACCTCTCGCGCCACGGACGCCGCGTCCTGGTCATCGACCAGGAAGACCGCATCCCCAACCCGCACGGCTCCTCGGCGGACCACGCCTACATCTTCCGCCTGACCCACGGGAAGGATTCCTTCTACACGGAGCTCGGGGTGAAGTCGCTGCAGATGTGGAAGCAGCTCCAGCACGAGACCTCCATCGAGTTCCTCGAGTCGACCGGCATGCTCGACCTCGCGGTCGGGACCTGCAAGCACGAGGAGGCCTCGGCCAAGGTCCTCAAGGAGCTCAAGGTCCCCTTCCAGCGCCTGGAGACGGCCGAGCTCCTCGACCAGTACCGCATCCTGCGCAAGAAGGCCTGCAGGTTCGCGCTCTACCATCAGGATGGCGGCATCCTCTGGGCCCAGCGCGCCATCGAGGCCTTCCACAAGGCCGCCCTGCGCCGGGGCTCGCGCACCGCGCTCGGCGTGCGCATCGTGAAGGTCCTGCGCGACAAGACCGGCATCGTCGGCCTGCGCGATTCGAAGGGGAAGGTCTGGAAGGCGCCGACCTACGTCTTCGCCGCCGGGCCGTGGACGAAGGAGCTGCTCTCCGACTACGGGCTGCCCCTGCGCGTGACGAGCCAGCACATGCTCTACCTGCGCCCGCCGCGCAACCAGGGCCGCTACCGCGCCCCGCACTTCCCCGTCTTCTCCTGCTCCGCGCGCGGGATCCACGGCTTCCCCGTGCACGTGCACGGCTTCATGAAGTTCGGGCGCGAGAAGGAGGGGCCGCTCTGCAAGGACGTGAGGTCCACCGACCGCCCCGACCCTTCGTTCCAGCGGACCGTCCGCGCCTTCCTCAAGGACTTCTTCCCGGACCTCGGCGGCTTCACCGAGCTCGAGGACCGCGTGCACCACGCCGTGCGCACGCCCGACGGAGACTTCATCCTCGACCGCCTCCCCGACGCGGAGAACGCGGTGGTCGCCGTCGGCTTCTGCGGTCTGGCGCCGATGTTCGCTCCGCTCATCGGCAAGGAGGCCGCCGCGCTGCTCCTCAAGGAGCGTCCGGACATCAACCTCCACCGCTTCCGTCTCGACCGCCTCAAGTTCAAGAAGCCCCGGCGTTGATACGACGCCGGGCAAAAGAGAACCGCCGGCCGGGTGAACCCGGCCGGCGGCTTCTTTCGCGGACGGTCGCTCAGCGGCCGAGCGGTGCGAAGCCCAGGACGCGGCGCACGACGCCGTGCAGGAACGTCGTCGGCGTCTGCGGCGCGTTGTCCTTGAGCAGCTTCGCCGCGTACTGGAACGAGTTCCAGACGTTGATGAAGCCGTCGCCGACCTCGTCGAGCGGGGCGACCTTCTCCGCCGTCTGCGTCATGGAGTAGCGGGCGAGGTCCATCGCGAACTGCGTCAGCTCCGCGCCCTGCAGCGCCGGCAGATAGTCCTTGAGCAGGACGAGGATGCCGCGCGTCAGGAGCATGAAGCCGCCGAACACGCCCGGGTTGCTCATCGAGGTCCCGGACATCGACTGGCCGGGCCCGCCGAGCTCGGGGACCGTCGCGCCGCTCGGCACGGGGGCCACGAGGTTCACGCCCACTCCCGATTCATCGGGCTTCTGGGGCCAGTCCTTGTACTGGGGGTCGCGGGCCGTCGTGGGGCTGCCCTTCCCGCGGGAGGAGAAGTACGCGGTCTTCTTGTCCGAGTCCGAGGCCGCGATCGCCTTGATGCGCTTGACCTGGCCGATGACCTTGCCGTTGATGACCAGGTCGACGTTGTGGTACGCGATCGCCGGTCCGCCGATGGTGTTCTTGCGGGAGCCGGAGTTGCCGGCGGAGATGCTGTGGTGCATCCCCTCCGAGGCCTGTTTCGTGAACAGCTTCTCGATGGCGCCCGCGGGATTGCCGGAGCCGTCTCCCCACGAGTTCGAGGTCGCCAGGGCGCCGTCCTTCTGCGCCATGTTGAGCTTGAAGAGGATGTCCCCTTCCGAGGCGCTCCCGTTGGGGAAGATGTTGTAGTTGCGTCCCGCGTAATTGTAGATGTCGACGCCGATGATGGTTCCGCCGGTGTGCGTGCCGTGCGCCTCGCCGTCGTTGTCGTTGGCTACGCTCTTCAGGTAGTGTCCCTTCATGAAGGGATGGTCGACGAAGGACCAGCTGTCGAGCAGGGCGAAGGGCAGGACCGGGTTCTCGACGGCCGTGCCCAGCAGCTTCGACTTCAGCCAGGTCGCCGCGCGCTGGAGGAAGGACGCCTTACCCGCTTCCGGGGCCGGTGCGGCCGGCTCGCCGAGCACCTTCTTGAGCTCGGCCTGGAGCTTGTCGGCGCCGATGACCGCGTTCATCTCCTTGAGGCCGATGGTCTTCGCGGCGGGCTCCGCCTCCATCGGCTTCGGGAGGGCGAACGTGCGGCCGACCTGCACCTCGAGGCCGAGGGCCTTGAGGGCGTCTCTGAGGGAGTCCGCGTCCTTGCCGGGCACGCGGAGCACCGTGGTGTTGATGGAGGCGACGGTGCCGAGCGCCGTCGCTCCGTGGACCGAGAGGAGCGAGCGCGTGATGCCGAAGGCCAGCAGCTGCTTCTGCAGCGCGGTCTCGACGGCCTTGAGGTTGGAGGTCTGCGAGAGGTATTCCGGATAGATGTCCTGGGTCAGCTGGCGGCCCGAGCCGTCGGCGGCCGAGACGAGGAGCTCGACCTCCGGGGCGACGGGATCGTTCGCGGCGACGGCCGCGGGAGCGCCTTCGCCGATGCGGGCCGAGAAGTCGCGGCCCGCCTCGTCCTTCTGAGCGCCGGCCGGCATGTCCTTGAACTCGGGGGTCTTCTCGCCGAGCGCCTGCATCGTCGACGCGAAGGGCGTCGGCCGTCCGTCGGGGGTCTGCAGCGCCTGCGTCGCGACGCCGCCCTGCGAAGCGGCGGTCTGAGCGGCGGCGGGCGCGGCCGCCTGGACCTTCGCGGCCACGACGGGAAGGGCGCGCAGGCCGTTCTGGAGCAGCGGTGCGAGGTTCCCGTTGAGGGCGGAGGCGCCGAGGTTCAGCGTGCCGGCGAGCGCGCCGGCGTTGAGACCCGCGACCGGCATGACCGGCGCGACCGGGGCCGAGTGCGCCGACGCGCCGACGACGACCTGCGCGACGACGGGGGTGCAGGGTGAGAACGACAGGAGCAGAAGCGCGGAGGCGACTGCCGTGGAGAGGAGACGTTTCATTCGATGGTACCTCGCGGGAAGATCCTTGCCTTCCCTGCGAGCATCATACCGCGGGACCCCTCCGGCCCCTGAGAGTCCAAGGACCCGGGACCCCGGACGGCATTGTGCCCACTCCGTCTGGGACCCCGCGCAGCGAGCTGCGCCCCCGAGAGGCCTAAGATGTCGGGGGAGGGGTTCTCCGGGTATAATCCAGGGATGAACACTTTATGGACGCTCCTGGCGGCGGCGGCGTTCGCGGCGGGCCCCGCGAAGACGGAGTCCGTCCCCTCGTCACGAGGGGTGAGCTTTCAGACGGGCGACGGGCTGCGCATCGAAGCGGACTACCTGCCGGCGCGGGGGGGGAAGCCCGTCCTCGTGCTTCTCCACGGGGTGGGGGCGAGCCGGCGCGAGTGGGACCCGTTCGTGGGGGAACTCGCGAAGAAGGGCTTCGGCGCCCTGCAGGTGGACGCCCGCGGGCACGGCGGCTCGGGCGGTCCGCGCAGCGAGGCCTTCCGCTCCGAAGCCGATTGGCGGGCGCTGGGCGCCGACCTGGATGCCGCGCTCCTCTGGCTGAAAGGACGGGGGGTGCCCGAGGCGAGGGTCGCCTTCATGGGGGCGAGCATCGGCGCCAACCACGCGCTGCTCGCGGCCGCGCGCCATCCGGGGACCCCTTTCGCCGTGCTGCTCTCCCCGGGGCTCGACTACCGCGGCGTGCGCGTCGAGGAGGCCTACCGCCGCTTCGAGCGCCCGCTCTTCGTCGCCGCGGCCCCCGAAGACGCTTACGCGATGGGGAGCTGCCGGACGCTGGCGGCGGGCGACGGGGGAAAGCCGCGAGCCGCCCGGTTCGTCGCGGGCGGCTCGGGGCACGGCGCGGGTCTGCTCTCCGGAGAGGTCAACCGTCCTTTGGTGGAGGAGCTCCTCCGCTGGCTTTCCGAGCGCGCGGCTTCTTCTCGCCCGCCGGCGCGGCGGTCTTCGTCCGTTCCTTGAGCAGGCCGAGCATCTCCTTCAGGAAGACGATCGACTTCTTGAGGTCGCCGTAGGCGATGCGCACCCCGCGCTTCGACCAGCCCTTGTAGGTGCCGTCGTCCACCCATTCGCGCAGGTCCACGCCCGTCGAGTCGCGGTAGATCGTGATGCGCACGACCAGCTCGAGACCGAGCCGGCGCGGGATGCGCGCGAGCTCGACGTCCTCGGTGGCCTGGGGCTCGTCGGGGAGCTTCCCCAGCGTCTCGAGCACCTTCTCGAGCACCGCCGGGTTCATCGTGATGCCGGCCTTCGTGGGCCCCGCGTAGTTGTCGCGGTTGACGAAGGTGCGGATGGAAGCGTAGGGATAGCCGTTGTACTCGTCGATGTAGTACCGCAGCTCCGAGGTCTCGGAGGTCGGGATGGTCCCGACCATCGCGAGCGGCTTGAATTCGGGCGACTCCGCCATGGTTCCCTCCTGCTCTCGTCGGGATTGTACTACAAAAAAGCCGAAAACGACCCCGCGGTCCCCTTCCGGCTTCACCCTAAAAAAGAAGAGCCCCCCGGAGGTGGTGGTAGGGGGCTCCTAGATCGGTGCGATGGTCTTAAGATAACAAATGAAAAGGCCCCGTGCGTGGGGCTTGCGGTCCCGGGGACTCCGGCAATGGACCTGCGCCGATTTTCCCCATCCGGCCCGGCTTGGTCCCAGCTTCCCTTGGCGAAAGTCCTACTCCGGAAGGCGCCCGACGGAGCGGGCGCCTTCCGGTGCGGCCGCCCGCTTACTTCTTCGGGGGGAGCTGGCCCGTCGGCATGCCGGGGCCCTTTTCCGGCCCGGGCCCGCCCAGCATGGGTCCGCCCATCATCGGCCCGCCCATCCCCATCTTGCAGCCCTTGTGGCAGTTGCCGACGAGATAGCCGACCACGCCGCCGAGCAGAAGCAGCACGAGCGCCGCGATGAGCTTCACCGCGCAGCCGCCGCCGGAGCAGCAGGAGTCCTTCTCTTCGCCGCCGCAGCACTCCTCAGTCTTCTTATTCTCCATTGTGAACCTCCGAAAAGATGCGCCTCACGTCCCCGTGAATATAGCAGAAACGGCGGGCTTTGTGCCGACGCGGCCGGCATTCCTCCATGCTAGACTTTAGGAATGGCTTCCGGCGCCGTGCCTCAGCCGCCGTTCCTCCCCATGACCCGCGAGGAGATGGAGCTCCTCGGCTGGAAGGAGCTCGACGTCCTGCTCGTCAGCGGCGACGCCTACGTCGATCACCCCTCCTTCGGGACGGCGCTGCTGGGCCGCTGGCTTTGCGCGCACGGTTTCCGGGTCGGCGTCGTCGCCCAACCGCGTTGGGACCGCGTCGACGACGTCGAGCGCATGGGGCGGCCGCGTCTCTTCGCCGGCGCCGGCGCGGGAGCCCTCGACTCCCTGCTCGCCCACTACACGGCCTTCCGCAAGAAGCGCTCCGACGACGCCTATACGCCGGGCGGCAAGGCGGGCGCGAGGCCCAACCGCGCGAGCATCGTCTACGCGGGTCTGCTCAAGCGCGTCTTCCCGGGTCTGCCCGTGGTTCTGGGTGGAGTCGAGGCGTCCCTGCGTCGCGCCGCGCACTACGACTTCTGGAGCGACGCCCTGCGCCGCTCCATCCTCCTCGACGCCAAGGCCGACCTCCTCGTCTGCGGGATGGGGGAGCGCGCCGTCCTCGAGCTTGCACGGCGGCTGGACGCGGGCGGAGACAAGAACGATTGGCGCAGGGTTCCCGGGGTCGCCTTCGTCGGGAAGCCGGAGGACATCCCCGCAGGGGCCGAGGTCCTGGCGCTTCCCTCGTATGAGGAGATCCTCGCCGATCCGAAGAAGCTCATGTCCGCGACGCTCGCGCTCGAGCGCCAGATGATGGGCGGGCGCTGGGCGGCGCAGGCGCACGGTGCGCCGTCCGTGCTCCCCTCGCACCGCCCCGCTGACGCTCCGGGGCGGCAGAGGGGCGGCGCGCGCAGCGTCCTCTTCACGCCGGTCGCCGAGCCGCTCTCGACCGCCGAGCTCGACGCGCTCTACGGTCTGCCCTTCGCGCGCGCCGCGCATCCCTCCTATCGCGAGGAGATCCCCGCCGTCGAGATGATCCGGGGGAGCGTCGTCTCCCATCGCGGCTGCGCGGGCGGCTGCTCCTTCTGCGCGCTCGCCCTGCACCAGGGGCGGCGCATCGCCTCGCGCAGCCAGGCCTCCATCGAGGGGGAGGTCCGCGCGCTTTCCAAGAGCGCAGGCTTCGACGGCTCGGTCAGCGACGTGGGCGGACCCAGCGCCAACATGTGGGGCGCGCGCTGTGCGGCCGATCCGGCGAAGTGCCGCCGGGAGAGCTGTCTGACCCCCGCGCTCTGCCCGCACTTCCAGGACGATCAGGAGGGGCTCGTCGAGCTGCTGCGCGCGCTCAAGCGCCTGCCCGGGGTCCAGCACGTGCGGGTCGCCAGCGGCGTGCGCCACGACCTGGCCGCACGCAGCCCGGCCTATCAGCGCGCGCTCGCCGCGGAGTTCACCGGCGGCCAGCTCAAGCTCGCGCCCGAGCACGCCTGCGAGCGCGTGCTCGAGCTCATGCGCAAGCCGTCCTTCAAGGCCTTCGAGGAGTTCCTCACGGTCTTCGAGCGGGAGTCGAAGGCGGCCGGCAAGGAACAGTTCGTCGTCCCCTACCTCATGAGCGCATTCCCCGGCTGCACCGAGGCCGACATGCACGCGCTCGCGCGCTGGCTCAAGCGGCGCGGCTGGAAGCCGCGTCAGGTGCAGTGCTTCGTCCCGACCCCCGGCACCGTCGCGGCCGCGATGTTCTTCGGCGGGACCGATCCTGCCGGGAACCCCATCCCGGTGGCGCGGACCGACGCCCAGCGCCTGCGCCAGCACGCCATCCTCGTCGGCGATTGGGGAAAGGTCGAGTGAGCGGCCCTCTCGTCGCCCTTCTCGCGGCCGCCCTCTTCGGGGTCACCCCGGCGCTCCTGAAGCCCATCGCCGGGGGAGCCTCCGCCCTCGCGCTCGCCGGTCTGCTCTACCTCGGCTCCGGTCTCGGCCTGCTTCCCTTCGCTCTGCGGGACCTGCGGAGCCTCGTCCTCCTGCGCGCGCGGGCCCGCATGTTCCTTCTGGGGACCGTGCTCTTCGGCGGAGCGCTCGCGCCGGCCCTGCTCCTCGCGGCCCTGCGGCGGGGAGGAGCGTTCGAGGTCTCCGCGATGCTCAATCTCGAGTGCGTCGCGACCGCGCTGCTCGCGCGGATCTTTTTCCGCGAGCATGTCGCCGGCCGCATCTGGGGAGCGCTCGCGCTGCTCTGCGTCGGCGGCGCGCTCACGGGCTGGACGCCGGGGACCTCCGCCGGGTTCTCTTCAGCCGCCTTCCTGGCGGCGGGCGCCTGCGTCTGCTGGGGCCTGGACAACAACCTCACCCGCGAGCTCGAGGAGGTCCCTCCCTCCCTGCTCGCCTTTGTCAAAGGTCTGGCGGCCGGCGTCTTCAACCTGCTGCTGGCGCTCCTCTTCGCGTCCCGCTTCCCTTCAGCGGGCGCGGCGGGGTGGACGCTCCTGGTCGGCGCGCTCGGCTACGGGCTGAGCCTCGTCCTGCTCATCGGCGCCCTGCGGGCCCTCGGGGCGGCCCGCGCCGGCGCCTACTTCGCGGCGGGCCCGTTCATCGGGATGTTCGCGAGCGCGCTCCTGCTCGGAGAGAACCCGACCGGGCCCCAGGCCGCCGGAGCCCTGCTCATGGCCGCCGGCGTCCTCGTCCTTCACGGCGAGCGCCACGAGCACCCTCACTCGCACGCGCCGCAGAGGCACAGGCATCCTCATTCCCATGACGAGCATCACGCCGGACACCGCCACGAGGGGGACGAGCTCGAGGGGCACGAGCACGTCCACGAGCACGCGCCGATGACGCACACGCACACCCACTGGCCCGACGTGCATCACCGTCATTAAGGGACGTTTTTCCTCATTCCCTCCCCCACGGGGAGGGTAGGGTGGGGGCGAACTTTCGTAGTGCAATTCCGGCGCCGAAAGCCCACTCGGGGGAGGGCAGGGTGGGGGAGAACTTCCGTTGTCTGATTCTTGGCACTTCCCCGAGCGCTCGAATCGCGCCCGTTAGATAACCGGTCCGTATAGGCCCGAAGCTCCTGCGCGGGGACCTCGTCGGCTCAGGCGCCGCGGTCTCCCACCTGCTACCATCAAACAAGATGATCCGCCGACTCCGGACCGTTCTGTTTCTGGCGCTCTGCGCGCCGCTTCCCGCCGCCGCCCAGGCGGTCCGCGTCGTCTCGCCGGTCTCCGCGGTCGTCCCGTCCGCCGGCGTACCCGTGCCTCCGACGATCGTCCGCTTCGAGAGCGGACTCATGCGCCCGACGCTTCCCGTCGTCGCGTCCGCGTTCGTCCCATCCGCGACGGTCCTCGCCGCTCCGGTCCCATCGGCGGCGAGCCTGCACCCCGCTTCCCGGGCGCTAGTGCTCCCCGCGGCCGCCGTCGGCCTGAAGCTCGAGACCCCCGGGAGCGAGCCGGGCGTCGAGCCGGAAAGGCGGAGGCCCGTCGGCCGCTTCGCCGAGCTCAGGACGGCGCGGACGCTCCCCCGTCTCGTCTTCGACGGGGCCGTCGGCGAAGCGAAGGCCGCGGCGGCGGTCGAGGTCGGACCCGGACATGCGGCGATCTGGCGCACGGCCCTCGCTCGCGCCGCGGCGAAGTCGCCGGGCGCCGCGATCCGCTTCGTACGGCTCCATCTCCCCGCGCGGCCGGACCCGGCGCGTCCCTCTCTCCTCAAGCGCCTGCGCGCGAGCCCCTGGGGCCTCGCGCTCGGCTACACGCTGCTCGTCGCCGGCGCCGTCATGGTCGTCGGTCCCGGACCGGGCATGATCACCGTTCTTGCGGGGCTCTACCTGCTGAGCCCGCATTCCGACTGGGCGCGCCGGGGGTTCGCGAAGGTCCGCGCCTTCGCCAAGGGCAAGATCGGCGGCCAGCGTCTGCGGGGACTCGAGCGCTTTCTCGGGATGTATTGAGATTCCCGGAAAGCACGGAGGCCGCCCACTGCGGGCGGCCTCGCGCTTATCCGGCTGCAGACATCCGCCCCTACCCTGCCCTCCCTCGTTGCAATCGCAGGGACTTCGCTACCAAGGTTCGCCCCTACCCTGCCCTCCCCGTGGGGGAGGACAATGGGGAAGGGGATGGGACGTCTACTTCTTTTTAAGGATGGTCCTCTCGGCGAGCTTCTCCATCTCGGCGACGGTCTCGTCCATGAGCCGGCCGGCCGCGTCGACGTAGTCGGGCTTGAGCAGGTCCACCCCGGCGCCGCGCATGGACTCGACGGGAGGAAGCTCGCGCGGGTTGCGGAGCATCCCGAGGTAGTTCTCTCTCGCGCCCTTCTCTCCTTTGTAGACCTTCTCGGAGAGGGCGATGGAGCTCGAGAGTCCGCCGGCGTAGCTGAAGACGTAGTGCTTCCAGTAGAAGTGCGGGATGTAGGCCCACTCGATGCCGTCGTCGGGGCCGAGGACGAAGTCCGGTCCGTAGTAGAGCTTCACGAGGTCGGCGTAGGTCCGGTTGAGGAGCTCGGGCGTGACCGGGACGCCCTGTTCGACGAAGCCGTGGAGCTTGAGCTCGAACTCGGTGAAGAGCGTCTGGCGGTAGATGGTGCCGCGCAGGGTGTCGAGCAGGTTCCCGAGCAGGTAGAGGCGCATCGTGTCGTCGCCCTTGTACTTGGCGAGCAGGTGGCGCGCGAGCAGCATCTCATTGAAGGTCGAGGCGGTCTCGGCGATGAGCGAGGAGTAGCCGAAGTCGGGAGCCGCGTTGGCCGCCATGTTGAGCGCGCTGTGCATCGCGTGGCCGTACTCATGGGCGGCGGTGGAGACGTCGTCGACCTGGTCGAAGTGGTTGAGCATCACCCGCGGCGGCAGGCCCCAGAGGGAGTGCGCGAAGGCCCCGCTGTCCTTTCCCTTGCACGGGTAGACGTCGCTCATGCGGTCGGCGAGCAGCGTCTTGAGCTCGGCCGCGTAGTCGGGACCCAGCGGCTTGAGCGCGGCGAAGACGTCCTTCAAGCCCTCGTCGTAGGGGACTTCCTTCTCAGCGGCGGGGACGAGCGGCGGATAGAGGTCGTAGAAGCGGAACTCGTCGACCCCGAGGATCTTCTTGCGCAGGGCCACGTAGCGGTGCAGGGGCTTGAGGTTGCGGTGCACGGCCTCCACGAGCGTCTCGACCATCGCGGTCGGGACGCCTTCGCGGTCGAGGTAGGCGTCGGCCGAACGGGCGTAGCCGCGGGCGCGGGCGAGGAAGACGTCGCGCTTGGCCTCGCCTCCGAGTGTGGCGGCGAGGATGTCCTTGTTCTTCCTGAGGGTCCCGAAGAGCGCCTCCACCGTCTCGCGGCGCACGCGTCGGTCCTTGGAGGCGCGGTACTTCGCGTAGTTGGAGAGCGTGAGGCGGACCTCCTTGCCCTCCTCGTCCTTGATGAGGGGGAATTCGATGTCGTGGGTCGCGGCCTTGAAGACGCGCTCGACGTCGGAGGGGATCTCGTTGAGGTCGGTCTCGGACCAGAGGTTGTCCTCGGCCAGGGAGAGGACCTTCTCTCCCTCGTCGCCGAGCAGGTGCGTGCGGCGGCGGCGCAGGTCCGAGACGTAGTCCCGGTAAGGAGCGAGCAGGGGGTCGGCGAGGAGCGCCGCGGCGGCCTTATCGTCGAGGCGCAGGAGCTCGAGGCGGATGAACGCGGAGGAGGAGCGGAAGTCGCTGCCGAGCTTGAGCGCGCGCTGGTCCTTCTCCTGGACCTGCGGGCTCTCGGTGTCGACGGCGGCCTGAAGGTGCGCGTAGGCGGCCGCCCGGTCGACGAGCTGGCGGGTCGCGAAGTAGTCGTTGAGCGTGTCGCGGGCCGACGCGGGCTGGGAGAGCTGTCCCTTGTGCATGGCGAGGGCTCTGATCTTCGCCGCGGCGTCGGACATGGCCTTCTCCCAGGAGGCGTCGTCCTTGTAGAGGGTGGAGAGGTCCCAGGTGTACTCGACGGGAACCGCGGCGCGCGGCGCGTTCGCGTCGGGCTTGTAGGGTGCGGCGAGGGCCGGTAGAGAGAGGATGAGCGTCAACAGCGTCGTGAGGGTCCGCGTCATATATCAGGCCTCCAAGGGCGACCGAGGGATGATATCAAAAGGAATAGGATGCGTTAGGACTTCCCTATTGTCCTCCCCCACGGGGAGGGCAGGGTGGGGGCGAACTTCCGTTGCACGATTTCGGCGCCGATGGGGACCACGGGGAGGGCAGGGTGGGGGGAACTTTTCTTTCATCCAGCGGAAAGAGATTGATAGGGAAGAGATTTCGACGACAACACGTCATCGGCCCATACATCGTCGATTTTTGTTGCGTCAGCAGGCGCCTGGTCGTGGAGGTCGATGGCGCTCAGCATCGTCGACTGGCGAAGAAGGACGGCCGGCGAACGAGATTCTTGAATTCCAGAGGATACGGACTATTGCGGTTTGGGAATTGGGAGGTGCTGTCGCAAGCGGATAAGGTCTTGGCGCGGATCGCTGACGCACTGAGTCGGCCCCCTTCCCTGCCCTTCACTCGGGGTGATGAGGCCTGCTTAATCGTTGGGTCAGCCCCCTTCCCTGCCCTTCCCCGCGGGGCGAAGAGGACTGCTGAATCGTTGGGTCAGCCCCCTTCCCTGCCCTTCCCCGTGGGGGAAGGCAGTAAGGAAAGAAATGTATATACTTATGAAGGTATGCGCTTTATAAAAGCCTGCCGACGCGAGAAGACGGACGCGACCCCCGTCTGGTTCATGCGCCAGGCCGGACGCTACATGCCGGAGTACCGGGCGCTGCGCGCGAAGTGGACGCTCCTCGAGATGTGCGAGCGGCCCGAGCTCGCCGCCGAGGTCTCCCTCCAGCCCCTGCGCCTGGGCGTGGACGCCGTCATCCTCTTCGCCGACATCCTGCTCCCCGTGCGCCCGGTGGGCGTGAAACTCGAGTTCGTGAAGGGGGAGGGCCCGGCGTTGACGCCGGCCGTGCGCACGGCCGGGGAGATCGACGCGCTGCGCGACTTCGACCCCGCCTCCGAGCTCTCCTACGTCATGGGGGCCCTGCGCATCCTGCGCCGCGAGCTCGAGGGGAAGGTCCCGCTCATCGGCTTCGCCGGGGCGCCCTTCACGCTGGCCGCCTACCTCGTCGAGGGCGGCCCTTCCGAGGACCACGCGAAGGTGAAGGCCATGATGCGCTCGGAGCCCGCGCTCTGGGACCGCCTCATGAGGAAGCTCTCGAAGGTCACGGCCGACTACCTGCTCGCGCAGGCGGCGGCCGGCGCGCAGGTCCTGCAGCTCTTCGACAGTTGGGCCGGCGCCCTCACGCGCGAGGAGTACGTCCGCTGCGTGCAGCCGCATTCGCGGGCGGTGTTCTCGGCCGTCGCGAAGGCCGGCGTCCCGCTCATCCATTTCGGCACGAACACCGGGCCCTTCCTCGAGGACCTGCGCGACGCCGGCGGCGACGTCATCGGCGTCGACCACCGGGTCCCGCTCGACGAGGCCTGGAAGCGGATCGGCTGCGACCGCGCCGTGCAGGGCAACCTCGACCCGGAGGCCCTGCTCGGCCCCCGCGACGAGCTCCTGTCCAAGGTCGACGAGGTCCTGCGCCGCGCCGGCGGCCGTCCCGGCCACATCTTCAACCTCGGCCACGGCATCCTGCAGCAGACCCCCGTCGAGAACGTCCGGGCCGTCGCCGACCGGGTGCACGAGAAGACGGCTTGAACGCGCCGACCAAGGCCGCCGTCCTCCTCATGGGCTACGGGGCGCCCCGCGGCCTCGACGACGTCCCCGCCTACCTTTCCGAGATGCGCGGCGACAGGTCCATGCCGGAGCCTGTGGTCCGTGAAGTCACCGAGCGCTACCGCCGCATCGGGGGGAGCTCGCCGCTGCCGGCCATCCTCGAGCGCGTGCGCGAGAGCCTGCAGGAGTCTCTCGGGGGGCCCTACGACGTCTACCTCGGCATGCGCTACGGGGAGCCGTCGCTGCGCTCGGCCGTCGAGGGGGCGGTCGCGGACGGCCATGCCAACGCGCTCGCCCTGCCCCTCTCGCCCTACCAGTCCCGCATGACCGACGAGGCCTACCTCGAGAAGGCGCGCGCCTGCGCGGCCGCGGCGGGCGGACGGCTCGCTTTCTTCCCTCCGCCGGCCTGGCACGCGCACCCGCTGCTGGTGCGCGCCTACGCCGAGCGCCTGCGCGAGACCCTCTCGGCCGTCCCCGAGGCGAATCGCGGACGCACCTTCGTCCTCTTCACCGCGCACAGCCTCCCCGCCTCCATCGTCGAGGAGGGGGACCCCTACGCCGAGCAGCTGCGCCTGACCTGCGCCGCCGTGGCCCAGGAGGCCGGGATCTCGGAGTGGATGCTGGCCTACCAGAGCCGCCCTCAATCCCAGGCCCCTGGCGCCGCCTGGCTCGGACCCGAGGCCGGCGAGCTCATCGACGCGGCGGCCGGCTCGGGCGCCGACACCGTGGTCCTCGACCCGGTCGGCTTCCTCGCCGACAACCTCGAGACGCTCTACGACGACGACGTCCTGCTGCGCGAGCGGGCCGAACGCAAGGGGCTTTCCTTCCACCGCGTGGCCGCTCTCAACGACGACGTGACCTACATCCGCGCGCTCGCGGCCGTCGTGCGGGCGTCCTTCGCACCCTTATCATGAGGGCTTCTTTCCCTCATTGTCCTCCCCTGCGGGAGTGCGAGCTAACAGATTCCTTGCCGCGCTCGCTCCCGGCGCCGAAGGCGGCGGCGAGGGTAGGGAGAGGGGGCTCTTCTTGGTTGAGCTCCCCCTCTCCCCGCCCCTCTCCCGCAGGAGTCTTCCTGAATATATGAGGGTCCTCGTCATCGGGGGAGGCATAACCGGCCTCAGCTGCGCTTACGACCTCCTCAAGGCGCAGGGGGCCTCCCGGCCCTGCTGCGCCGGACCCGCCTCGGCCGCGGCGGCGAAGGGGAAGGACGGCCTCGAGGTGGCCCTGCTCGAAGCCTCGGGCCGCCTGGGCGGCAAGGTGCTCGGCGACGAGCTCCTCGGCGTGCCGCTCGACGCGGGCCCCGACTCGATCCTCTCCACCCGTCCCTGGGCGCTCGAGCTCGCGCGCGAGCTGGGCCTCGGCGAAGAGGTCCTCAGCACCGAGCGCAAGGTCCGCCACGTCTATCTCTACGCGCGCGGACGCCTGCACCTCTACCCCGAGGGCGTGATGATGCTCATGCCCTCGAAGGTACTCCCTTTCCTGCGCTCCGACCTGATGACCATGCCGGCGAAGCTGCGCATGGCCTGCGAGGCCTTCGTCCGGCCCATGACGCCGGGCCGGGAGGAGTCCATGGCCGCGTTCGCCCGCCGCCGCTTCGGCGAGGCGGCCGTGCGGAGCATCGTCGAGCCGGCGCTGGCCGGCATCTATGCGGGCGACCCCGAGCAGCTCAGTCTCGACTCCACCTTCCCGATGCTGCGCGACTATGAGCAGCGCTTCGGCAGCGTGCTGCGCGGGCTCTACCTCGGGCCCCGGCGGCCGCGGCCGGCCCCCGGCGCCCCGACCATGTTCATCACCTTCCGGCGCGGCATCGCCCAGCTCTCCGAGACCCTCGCCGAACGCGTGCGCCCCTGCGTCCGCCTGAACGCGCGCGTCCTCGCGCTTCGCCGCGAGGGCGGCGTCTGGAAGGCCGCGCTCGAAAGAGGGGAGACCCTCGAGGCCGAGCGGATCGTCATGGCCGCGAGCGCCGACGCCGCCGCGCCCATGCTGCGCGACCAGGACGCCGCGCTCGCCGACGCGCTCGGAGGCTTCGAGTTCTCATCGACCGCCGCCGTGAACCTCCTCTATGCTCCCTCGGCGCTCGAGCGCATCCCGCCCGGCTTCGGCTTCCTCGTGGAGCGGGGGGCGGGCGCCGCGGGGACCCCGCAGGACCCCGCGGCACGGGCCGAAGGGAGCACGACCGCGGCCCGCGTTTCTCTCACCGCCGCGACCTTCGTCTCGCGCAAGTTCCCCGGCCGGGCCCCGGCCGACAAGGTCCTGCTGCGCGCCTACCTCGGCGGGCGCGGCCGCGAGGCCCCGCTCGGCTCCGACGACGAGACCCTTCTGCGGACCGTGCGCGCGGACCTGCGGACGATCCTCGGGCTCGAGGAGGCGCCGCTCGGCGCGAAGGTGCACCGCTGGACGAAGGCCAACGCCCTCTACAACGTGGGGCACGCCGGCCGCGTCGCGGCCGTCGAGCGGCGCGCCGGCGCCCAGGAAGGGCTGCTCTTCGCCGGCGGCTGCTACCGCGGCATCGGCGTGCCCGAATGCGTGCGCTCCGGCCGCGAGGCGGCGCGCCGCGTGCTTTCGACGTCCGGCGCCCTGACGGGCGCCGTCGTATAGTCGGGAAGCCCGAAGGGCTTCCCGACGGGGTTGAGAAAAGTCGTTCCAGGACAGGAGGGCGGATATGAAGTTCAGAAAGTCTGTGCTCATCGCGGCGTTCGCGTTCGTCGGTTGGACCTGCGCGACGCTCTCGGCGGCCGGTCTCGGCGTCGAGGCCGCGCCCGCGCCGAAAGCCGCGGCCCCGCGGGCCGCGATGGCCCCCCCGAAGCTCGTCGAGACCCCTCTCCCCGGCGACGCGCTCGGCGTCACCGTCCACCGCCTCAAGAACGGCCTGACGGTCTATCTGAGCCCGAACCACGAGCAGCCGCGCGTCGCCGCCTGGATCGCCGTGCGCGCCGGAAGCCGCCACGACCCGGCCGACAGCACGGGCATGGCGCACTACCTCGAACACATGTTCTTCAAGGGCAGCTCGAAGCTCGGCACGCTCGACTTCGGCAGGGAGAAGGAGCACCTCGACGCCATCAGCCGGCTCTACGAGGAGCACTTCGTCACGACCGACACGGCGAAGCGCAAGGACATCTACGCGCGCATCGACCGGGAGAACGCCGAGGCCGCCAAGGCCGAGGTCCCCAACGAGCTCGACAAGGTCTACAAGGCGCTGGGCTTTCGCGGCATCAACGCGTTCACCTCCAACGAGATGACGGTCTATGTCTCCGACCTGCCGAAGAACCGCCTCGAGACCTGGGCGAAGCTCGAGAGCGACCGCTTCGCGCACCCGGTCTTCCGGCTCTTCCAGACCGAGCTCGAGACCGTCTACGAGGAGAAGAACCGCTCCAACGACAACCCCGGGCGCATCCTCAACGAGGCGCTCGACGCGGCCCTTTACGGGGAGCACCCCTACGGCCGCACGACGCTCGGCTCCATCGAGCACCTCAAGAACCCCTCGCTGAAGAAGATGTACGAGTTCCAGGCCCGCAACTACGTGCCCAACAACATGGCGCTCGCGCTCGCCGGCGACTTCGACCGTAAGGAAGCGCTCGCGCTCGTCGAGAAGTGGTTCGGGACCTGGACGCCGAAGCCGGTCGAGCCGCCGCCGGCCTACGCCCTGCCGGCGCTTTCCGCTCCCAAGCGCGTCGAGGTCCAGTACGAGGCCGAGGAGATGGCGATCGTCGCCTGGCCGCTGCCCCCCTACGGGCATCCGGACCGCGACGCCCTCACCGTCATGGACATGGTGATGGACAACTCGGAGTCGGGCATCGTGAACCTGACCCTCAACCAGGCCCAGAAGGTGAAGCGGGCCGGCTCCGGCACCGACTTCATGAACGAGGCGGGCTCCTGGAGTCTCTGGGTCGTGCCGAAGGACAGCCAGACTCTGGAGCAGGCCGAGGCCCTGCTCATGGGGACGGTCGCCAAGCTCAAGGCCGGCGAGTTCTCCGACGGGGACCTCAAGGCCATCATCACCAACTTCGAGATCTCCGAGAAGCGCAAGCAGGAGGGCAACGAGGCGCGCGTCGGAGAGCCGGGCTACGCGTTCATCCACGGCGAGGAGTGGGAGCATGCCGTCACCCGCCTCGAGCGCCTGCGCAGGGTGACGAAGGCCGACGTCCTGCGCGTCGCGGGGACGTATCTCGGCGAGGGGCGCGTCGTCGCGTTCCGGCGCCGCGGCAAGCCGGAGATCCCCTCCATCCAGAAGCCGGGCTTCTCGAAGATCGAGATCGCGCGCGACCGCGAGTCGGCGTTCGCGAAGGACCTGCTCGCCATGCCGGCCAAGCCCATCGAGCCCCGCTGGCTCGAGGCGGGCCGCGATTACAAGGTCGTGAAGACCGCCTTCGGCGAGCTCGTCTACGCGAAGAACCCCTTCAACGACCTCTTCTCGCTCGACCTGCACTTCGAGCGGGGCCACAAGCACGCGCGCGAGCTCTGCGCGGCGTTCGACCTCCTCGAGCTCTCCGGGGCCGGGGACCTGAGCGCCGAGGCGTTCAAGAAGAAGCTCTACGCGCTCGGCACCTCCATCGGCTACGGCTGCGGCGAGCAGTCCTCCTCGGTGCACGTCTCCGGCCTGGAGAAGAACCTCGAGGAGTCCCTGCGGCTCATGCGTCTGCGCTTCGCGAGCCCGAACCTCGAGGCCGACACGCTCAAGAAGATGGTCGAGGTGCGCATCGGCGCGCACAAGGACAACAAGGTCAACCCGGGCTACGTCTCCTACGCGCTCGGCGAGTGGGCCGCGCGCGGCAAGGAGAGCGGCGTCCTCGCCGAGCTCTCCGACGCGGAGCTCAAGGCGCTCGACGAGGGGAAGCTCAAGGCCCTGCTCAAGGACTTCCTCGGCTGGCGCCACCGCGCCGGCTACGTCGGGACGCTTCCCGAGGGGAAGGTCGCGGGCCTGCTCGACCTTCCGGGCGCGGCCTGGAAGCCGACGCCCGAGTACCGGCCGCTGACCTACCGGCATCCCGAGGGGCCCGAGGTCTTCTTCACGCACCGCGACATGGTGCAGTCGCAGGTCGGGCTCATCGCGGCCGACGAGGTCTACGACCCGGCCAAGGCCGTCGACTACAACTACTACTCCGACTACATGGGCGGGGGGATGAGCGCGGTGCTCTTCCAGGAGATCCGCGAGGCGCGTTCGCTCGCGTACTCCGCGCAGGGCGGCTACACGACGGTGAGCCACAAGGGCGACTTGAACCGCCTCTGGGGCCGCCTCGGCACGCAGGCCGACAAGACCATCGAGGCGACGACGCTCCTGCGCGACCTGCTCACGAAACTGCCGCCCGCCGAGGACCGCTTCCGCGAGACCAAGCGGGGCATCGAGGAGCGCTATCGCACCTCGCCGGTCGAGTTCCGGGACATCCCCGGGACCGTGCTCTACTGGGAGGACATGGGCTTCGCGAAGGACCCGCGGCCCGAGCGCTTCCAGCGGGCCCTCGGCTACCGCTTCGAGGAGCTCGTCGGCTTCGCGAAGCGCTTCGAGTCGAAGCCGAAGACCCTCTACATCCTCGGCAACCGGAGCCGGGTGGACCTCGAGGGACTGAAGAAGCTCGGCGCTTATAGCGAGAAGAGCTTGTCGGAGATCTTCCCATACTGAGCTTCGATGGGACGGGCGTGAGCCGCGGCGCCGGACGCGCGGCGCTCACGCTCGTCCTCGCCCTTCACCTCGCGCTCGCGCTCGCCTTCAACGCGCGCGTGCCGCTCGGCGGCGCACCCGACGAGCCGGCGCACGCGGCCTGCGTCGAGTCCCTCCTGCACGGCCGCCTGCCGGTCTGGGACTGGCCCGCGCGGCCCGAGGGTTACGAGGCCCACCAGCCCCCGCTCTACTACGCCGCGGCGGCGCTCTGGGACCTGCCTCTGCGGGGGACGCATCCGGCGCTGCAGCTGCGCTGGCTGCGCGTCTTCTCGACCTTCCTGCACCTGCTCGCTCTGCTCTGCATCTGGCGCATGGCCCGCCTCTGCCTCGGCCCGGGCGTGGCGCTCGCCGCGACGGCCGCCGCGGCGGCCCTGCCGATGTTCGCCTTCATCGGCGCGAGCGTCAGCAACGACGCGCTGGCGAACCTCGCCGGGTCGCTCCTGCTCTGGCGCTGGCTCGAGGAACGCCGGACCCCGGGGGGGAAGGGCCAGGCGCTGCGGCTCGGCGCCCTCATCGGGCTGGGGCTCAACGCCAAGGCGACGCTCGCGGCCCCCGCGCTCTGCGTGTTCGTCGAGCGCGTATGGGCCTGGCGGCGCGAGGGCGGAACGAAGGCGGCCCTCGCGCGCGCGGCGCTCCTGGGTGCTGCGGCCCTCGTGCTCTGTCTCCCGCTCTTCGCGCGCAACCTGACGCTCTACGGCGACCTCTGGGGGCTCGCGCGCACCGCGCTCTACGACCCCCAGCGCTTCGGCTGGGCGCGCCTGCCGGAGTGGTGCGTCCTCTTCTTCCAGAGCTTCTGGGGCCGCTTCGGCTGGATGACGAACCCGCTGCCGGGCTGGAGCTACCTCCTCCTGCTCGCGCTCAGCGCGCTCGCGCTCGCGGGGTTCGTCAAGGAGCGGCGGCGCATGCTCTCGGGAGACGCGGGGGTCCTGCTCCTGTTCTTCGGGGGGGTCCTGGCGCAGACCTTCTGCTACGGCTTCCTGCGCTCCTTCCAGCCCCAGGCGCGCTTCTCCTTCGTCGCGCTCGGCGCCTGGGCCGTGCTCTTCGTCATGGGGCTGGAGGCGTGGGGGGAGGCGCTCCCTCCCGCCGCGCGCCGCGCGGTCGGCGTCCTGCTCGCGCTCGGGGCCCTCGGCCTCGACCTGCTCGCGCTGCGGGCTCTTTAACCTTAGGCGACGGCGCCGCGGACGATCATGGCCAGGGCGGCCATGGCGAGGACGATGAAGGCGGAGGTCACCGCGTAGTACTTGTCCTGTGTTTCGGTCATAGAGGAAGTGTAGCCGCATCCTGGGCGGCGGGCATGGGGCGCCCGGGCACCCGGCGGCGCGGCAATCGGCCCAGGCGCGGGGACCGGATGGTCTGGGCCTTCAAAAAGTTAGAATCACGGCATGGCCAAGGTCCGATTGCTTTCGTGGAACGTCAACGGCCTGCGCGCGGTGGGCCGCAAGGGCTTCGTCGACTGGTTCAAGAAGGAGAAGCCCGACGTGCTCTGTCTGCAGGAGACCAAGGCCGAGCCCGCGCAGCTCGACGAGGAGCTCAAGGCCGTCCCCGGCTATGCGGCCGAGTTCGCCTGGGCCGAGAAGAAGGGCTACAGCGGGGTCGGGACCTACTCCCGTCCCGCTCCCTCGGCGGTCGAGCGCGGCCTCGGGGTCGCGGAGTACGACCGCGAGGGGCGCGTGCTCGTGCACCGCTACCCCGAGTTCACCCTCTTCAACGTCTACTTCCCCAACGGCAAGGCGAGCCCCGAGCGGCTCGACTTCAAGATGCGCTTCTACGAGGATTTCCGCAAGCTGCTCGGCCGCTTGCGGAAAAGGGGGGAGAAGCGGCTCGTCGTCTGCGGCGACGTGAACACCGCGCACCGCGAGATCGACCTCGCCCGCCCCAAGGAGAACGC
This sequence comes from Elusimicrobiota bacterium, assembly GCA_041660925.1. Classification (NCBI taxonomy): domain Bacteria; kingdom Pseudomonadati; phylum Elusimicrobiota; species Elusimicrobiota bacterium. The sequence goes on along the minus strand of JBAZVI010000011.1, from coordinate 35,911 downwards.
CGGCTCCTCCGGCTTCCTTCCCGAGGAGCGCGCCTGGATCGACCGCCTGCTCGCCGACGGCTTCATCGACACCTTCCGCGAGTACGAGAAGGGGCCCGGGCACTACAGCTGGTGGGACATGGTGACCCGCGCTCGGGACCGCAACGTGGGCTGGCGCATCGACTACTTCTTCGTCTCGGAGGAGCTGCGGCCGCATCTCGCGGGCGCGGCCATCCGTCCCGAAGTGATGGGCTCCGACCACTGCCCGGTGGAGCTCACCCTGACTTTTTAGCTAGAGTATGTCCCTCAGGGGGCTTTTATGAAGCGCAAAGACCTCATCCGTCACCTTCTCGACAACAAGTGCGTCCTTCTCCGGGAGGGCGGCAAGTATTCCGTCTTCCAGAACCCGGTCAACGGCAAAGAAGTCCCGGTCACCCGGCACCTCGAGCTCGCGGACTTCGCCGCCCGCAAGATCTGCAAGGAACTCGAGATTCCGTTGATGCACTGAGGGTCTTTTTTCCCTAACTCCCCTTCCTTCGGGAGGGGGAAGGGGGAGGGAGGACTGTCCGTTCGTCTTGGAAGGTCGATTATTGTAGGTGCCGGCCACTTGGGAGGGGTACCCCCCCACCCTTCCCTCCCCCGCAGGGAAGGGAGTTAGGGAAACTGTCGCTATCCTCTCAACCCTAACCCTATCCCCGCACACATCAATAGCAGCACTGCGCACGCATATAGCGCAAACTTCCGCTCGCCCCGTCGAGCGAACGTCCCCGCCATCGCCGCGACCCGCAGAAACGGCGTCGCCACGAGGAGGACGACGCCCGCCCGCACGAGCGCGTTGGAGCCGGAGAGCAGCCCGGCGGCGACGAGCGCCCCGCTGCCCCAGGCGCCGAGTGCGAGCACGCGTCCGACGAGGGCCTCAGCGCCCAAGGGCCCTCCTCAGCATCTGGATGCCGATGAGCAGCGTGAGCGCGGCGAAGACGCGGCGCACGGCCCGGTCGCTCAGGCGCCGGGAGACCTTGAGCCCGAGCATGGAGCCGCCGAGCACGCCGAGCGTCACCGTGCCGGCGAATTCGACGGGGACGTCGCCGCGGGCGAGGTAGACGGCCGCGCCCGCGCCCGCCGTGGCCCCGATCATGAGGTTGCTCGTCGCGGCGGCCGCCTTCATCGGCACGCGCCCGAGCAGGTGGAGGGCCGGGACCTTGAGGATGCCTCCGCCGACCCCGAGCAGGGCCGAGAAGATCCCCGCCGCGAAGGATACGACGGCGACCCAGGGCAGGCGCTCGACCGAGTAGGAGACGCTGCGGCCCGAGGCGGGGTCGTGGTATTCGCCGCCGAGCGGGTCCCGCGCCTTCAGGGGCGCGAGGTCCTCCGGCCCCCCCCGGGGACCCTTCCAGAGGAGGAGGGAGTTCGCGAAGAGCAGGATCGCGAAGAGTCCGACGAGCAGCGAGGAGGAGAGCAGGCCCGCGAGCGAAGCCCCGAGCAGAGCGCCGCCGACCGTGGCCGGTTCGAGGACGATCCCCAGGCGCATGTTGGCGAGACCGCGGCCGACGTTGACCGAGGCCGCGGCGCTCGAGGTGGCGACGACCGCGACGAGGCCGATCCCCGCGGCCGCGCGCATGGGGAGGCCGTAGAGCAGCACGAGCGCGGGGATGAGGAAGATCCCGCCGCCGAGTCCGAGCAGGGCGCCGACGAGGCCCGCGGCGCCGCCGCAGGCGAGCAGTCCGGCCGGATGCAGGAAGCTCATCGGGGCAGCGTGCGCAGCAGCGCGACCAGGCGGTTGCAGGCGGCCACCAGGCCCTCGATGCGCGGGGTCATGAAGGGGGTGAAGGCGTCCTCCGGGCCCCGCGGATGGTGGAGCACGGAGCAGTACTCCCCGACGTTGCGCTGGAGGCGGCGCAGGACCGCGCTCAGGCGCCGAGGGGTCAGCTTCCGGCGCTCGGCGATGCGGTAGAGCGTGACGAAGTCCAGCCGCGCGTAGAACTCCTTGACCATGCGCTCCCAGGACGGGCGGCGCTTCTCGGGCGGGAGCTGCTCCTCGTCGAGCATGCGGTGCACGCAGAGGTGCTTGAGGCCCTGGCGCAGGCGCGTGCGCCCTTCCAGAGTGCTCAGGCGCTCGAGGGTCAGGTCGTAGACCGCGTCCACGAAATCGCACGGGGAGAGGTAGCGCTCGAGCAGGAAGCAGAAGTCCTCGAGGGCCTTCTCGTCGATCCGGCCGGCCTCGGCGCGGACGAGGAAGTCCGCCAGCGCGTCGTCGTAGAGCTGCTGCTTGAGCGTGTAGAGCGGCGGCTCGATCTCGCGCAGCTTGGCCGTCAGGTACGGCAAGGGATCGTCGGCCTCCTGCGGCTTTCGCACGCGCCAGTCGCAGAAGTCGGCCAGGCGCGCGAGGACGAAACTCTGCAGGCGCATGTCGGCCATACCTCCAATATATAGCGCGCTCGAGGCGCTCGCGCAAGGCGCAAAGGTGAAAGGTGTGGGGGCAGCCCCCCGGAGGCAGGTGTCATCGTCCTCATGGAAGTCGTAGAATCATCTCATGGACGCCCGCAAGGTGCGCAAGACGCTCGAGCGGCTCGGAGCCCCGGAGTACCGGCTGCGCCAGGTGCTCACGGGCGTGTTCCGCGACGGCGTGCGCTCCTACGCGGAGATCACGACCCTGCCCGCGCCCATGCGCGCGGCGCTCGAGAAGGATGCGCCGCTCCTCTGCCTCTCCCAGGCCGAGCTCCACTCCTCCTCCTCCGGGGACGCGCACAAGGCCCTGCTGCGCCTGCACGACGGACGCCTCATCGAGACCGTCCTCATGCAGCCCAAGCCGGGCAAGTCCTGGAGCGCCTGCGTCTCCTCCCAGGTCGGCTGCGCGCTCGGCTGCACGTTCTGCGCGACGGGCAGGATGGGGCTGCTCCGCAACCTCGGGCCCGAGGAGATCTGCGACCAGGTCCTCTTCTGGAAGCAGTTCCTGAAGGCCGGGAAGGCGGCTTCCTTGTCGGGTCCGGGCGTGTCGGGTCCGGTGCCGGAGGAGAAGGGTCTGCTCGTCGAAGGGACGCTCGACCACATCGTCTACATGGGGATGGGAGAGCCCTTCAACAACTACGAGGCGGTCGCCGAGAGCCTGCGTCGTCTCACGGACCCCGACCTCTACAACATCGCCGACCGGCACATCGCGGTCTCCACCGTGGGCCTTCCCGGCGGGATCGACCGCTTCAGCGAGGACTTCCCGCAGGTCAACCTCGCCATCTCCCTGCACGCGGCGACCGACACCCTGCGCGAGAAGCTCGTCCCCGCGGCCAAGACCTATCCGCTCTCCCGCATCGGCGCCGCGCTGCGCTCCTCGCTCAAGCGCAAGCGGCGCAAGGTGTTCATCGAGTGGGTCCTGCTCCGGGGCGTCAACGACGGCCTCGACCAGGCCAAGGCCCTGGTGCGCTTCATCCGCGCCACCGGCGAGGAGTACCTGCTCCACGTCAACCTCATCGTCTACAACCGCGCCGGGGCCGAGTTCGAGCCGTCCGAACCCCCGGCGGTCAACGCCTTCCGCGACCACCTCAAGACCTGCGGGATCTCGGTCACCGTCCGCAAGAGCCTCGGCGCCGACATCCACGGGGCATGCGGACAATTAGCGACCCCAAAAAGACGCGCCCAGTAACCCTTCCTTAACTCCCTTCCCTGCGGGGAAGGGTTGGGAAGGGGGGATCTCCCAAGTAGAAGGCCCGCTTTCGCGGGCTTTATCTTTTGTGGGTACCCCCTACCCCGCTCTCGGCGGCACCCCGGCGTTGGAAGCGCGTAACGGAAGATCCCCCCACCCCCCTAGGGCCCCCTCCCGCAGGAGGGGGAGATAAGGAATGGGTAATTAGACGTACCAAAAGAAACGCGGCGGGAAGGGAGAACCCGCCGCGCATCTTTCGTTCCTAGGGGAACGCCGAGCAGTTGTCGTACGAGAACGCCTCAGCTGTTGTCCTTCACGAAGAGCATAGCCCCGGGGCGTTTCGGATTTGTTGCGGCGTTCTGCTATCATCCAGGAATCCCGGCTGGGATTCCTGGATGGACATAGATAAGGCGTATACGATTCTCGGAGTGGTCCCCGGCGTCGACCCGAAGGAGGTCCAGCGGGCCTATCGGCGGCGCGCCCTCGAATTCCATCCTGACCGCGTCGACGCCCGGGACGCGGAGTACTTCTCGCGGAAGTTCATGGAGATCCGCGACGCCTACGAGCTCCTGCGCAAGAGCGGCTTCCCCGTGCCCGAGCCGGAGACGGTCGTCGAGGAGCCCGAGTACTTCCGTGCGGCCGGCCGCTCCTTCAAGCTCCGCCCCAAGGACGAGGCCTTCCAGAAGGTGCGCTTCAGCACCGGCAACGAGATGTCCCCGGCGACGATGCTGTTCTGGGGCGTGTTCATCCCGCTCTGCGCCGTCGCCATCGTCCTCTTCCTGCGCTTCCTGATCCGCCAAGAGATACCTGCTCCTTGAGCGCGGTCCTTGCGGAGGAGCGCGCCGGCGGCTATACTCCGCCCATGCAGAGTTTTCTAAAGACCGGGTTCCTCCTCGCGGCCGCGCTCTTCTTCGTGTCCTGCACCTCCTCCGACTCCGGGGACACCGACGTCCCCGACATCACCGGGCCGTGCGCGGGCCGCAACCAGCGCTGTACCTCCAGCGCCGATTGCTGCGGCACCCAGCTCTGCAACGCGAACAAGGTCTGCTCCAACGGCGACTGCCAGGGGAAAGGGACGCGCTGCACCTCCTCGTCCCAGTGCTGCGGCTCCTACGCGTGCACCAAAGGCGTGTGCGGAGGGGGGAGCGCCGCCTGCGTGGGGAGAGGCGCCTCCTGCGGCGCTTCGAGCGACTGCTGCGGCACGCTCACCTGCTCGGACGGACAATGCACCGACGGCGGCTGCGGCGGCCAGGGCTCCCAGTGCACGACGGCGTCGCAGTGCTGCGGCATCCTGACCTGCTCCGGCGGCCTCTGCCGCTAGTCGGGAATCCGTTGCGCGGATTCCCGCGCGCTTAAGCAAGTCTCCCTGAAAGACGAGGCACCGGCCGCATCCGGCCGGTGCCTCGTCTTTCAGCCTATTTGCGGCCGGAGGAGGTGAGTGCGCGCAGGGTCTGCGGATTCCTGGACAGGAAGCTCGCGGCGGAGGGGTCTCCCGTCAGGCCGGCGAGCAGCCGGGGGTCCGAGAGCGCGGACTGGATCCCCGGGCAATCGAGCATCTTTCGGAGCATCGGACTGCCGAGGAGGTCCCGCACGAGCGCCGCGTCCTGGAGCGCCGGGCTGGAGAGGAACGCCCGCACGACGTCCTTGTTCGTCAGGATCGACCGGGCGACGGAAGAATCACGAAGAGCGGCGCGCACGAGCGGGGAATCCAGATAAGAGTCCACTTGCCGGGGGTCGTTGAGAAAGGCCCTCATCGCGCGCGGGCTGCGCAGGGGGCTCCGGTCGGACATGAAGTCGGAGGGGCGGCTCAGGAAGCGCGTCAGCAGCGAGCTCCTGCGCGGCGCGGGCGCGGCGCGCGGGACGGTCCGCGAGGCGGCCGGCGCGGCGGGACCGCGTGCGGCGCTCCGGAGCTCGCCGCGCGGGGAGAGAGGGGGCTCCGGGAGAGCGGCGGGTTCGAGGTGCGCGGGCGCCTGCGCGACGGGAACGGCCGCCGGCTCGAATGGGGGCGGGGCGCTCTGGAGGTCGAAGGCGCTGGAGGCCTGAGGTGTCGGCTCCATGTCGGATGGACGCTCACGGAACGCCCGCCCGATGAAGAACGCGGCGCTGAACAGCGCGAGAACGCCGACGGCGGAGAGCGCGGCCCGCATGGCCCGGGAGGATAGCATGCGCCGCCGCGTCCGGGTATGAGTCTTCGGACCCGCATGCGAGGACGGTCTATGGCCGGGGGGATGCGTCACGGTGAGGACATTTAACTAAATAGGCGGGAATCTTCGGCGGGAGCTCAGCGGACCGGGAGGGGCTTGAGGTCCTTCAGGGACTTCGCCTGCGAAGGGGCCGGGGAGGCGGGGGTCGCAGGGACCCAGTCGCGCACGTCGACGGCGGCTCCGGAGTCTTCCGAGCCGTCGGCGCCGCCGAGCGCGCCGCTGACGAGGTTCCCCTCGAAATCGGTGTTCGCCGCGCCTTCCAGGAGCCCCCGGATGGGCGAGCCCGCGACGACGCTCCTGCCGGAGGCCCAGCGCTCCTTCACGGAGTCCGGCATGGCCGGCGCGTCGGCGAGACCCGCGACCTGCGGGCCGGCGACCTGAGTCTCGGTCTTCAGGCGCAGGAAGGCCGCGAAGGCTTCCGGTCCCTCCCGGAGCGCGCCGAAGACCTCCGCCCAGCCGGCCTCCGAGAGTCCCGCGCTCTGCGCCGTGAAGGCCAGGAAATGCCCGGGGACCATGCCGGCCGACTCGCGTACGACCAGCCGCAGGCGCGGTCCGAAATCGCGGGGGAGCAGGGAGGCCTTCACGCCGGCGCGGCCCATGTGCAGGAGCACCTGGTCGGAGAAGGCGGAGGCCTCGGCCGCGACCGGCGCGGGGAGGGTTTCGGCGCTCAGCGGGGCCGTCGCCAGCAGGAGCAGGATGAGGCCCTTCATGGCGATAGTGTGGCTCGAAAGGCCCAGGGGGACCTCTATCCAGAGGCCTATGTCCGGCTAGGTCCAAGGACCTATTCGTCGCGCAGCGACCCCGGCGAAGCCGAGGGGCGGTATGGAGGAGGTGGTTCTAAAAGTGTAGAACCTCGGGACCGGGAGGAACATCATGAGGAAGGGACTCTGGATCGAAGAGCTGCCGCTCGCCGTGACCGTCTGCGACCGCGCCGGGAAGGCCCTGGAGATGAACCGGAGGTCCGCGGAGACGTTCGCGAAGGACGGCGGCCGACGGCTGCTCGGGACCAACCTGCTCGACTGCCACCCCGGGCCCGCGCGCCGGAAGATGAAGGCCCTTCTGCGTTCGGGGAGTGTGAACGTCTATACCATCGAGAAGAAGGGGAAGAAGAAGCTCATCTGGCAGGGGCCGTGGTACAGGAGAGGGAAGCTGGCGGGGCTGGTGGAGCTTTCTATCATGCTGCCAGCGAAAGTACCGCATTTCATCAGGAAGCCTTAAGTCCTCTCCTTTGCAGGAGGAGAAAGAAGAAGGCCCGCATTTAGCGGGCCTTCTTCGTTTGTGGGCCCCCTTCTCTGCCCCTCCCCGTGGGGGAGGGCAATGAGGAAGGGGTAGGTGCGGGCCTCCCTAGCGCCGCCCTCGCCGACGTTTTCTTCCAGGCGGCGCTTGGTGGGCCAAGGACTCTCTTAATAGGGCCTTCAGCTGTTCCCCATAGCTCTCGCGTTTGAAGTCGCTGAGTGAGACGAGCCACGAGGCCTCGTCCTCGGATTTCGAGGGCGCCTCGGCGAGGGACTTCACCTCGTCGGTCTCCAGGATCACCACCGGGTTCACGCCGCGCTCGTCGGCGAGCTTCTTGCGCCACGCGCGCAGGAGCTCGTAGCGGCGGGCGGTGCCCGCGTCCCAGCGGCTGCCGGCGGGGCGCTCCGGCGGTCGGTCGATGGGCTCGGCCGCGAGGCCGCGCTCGATGGCGGCGAGCAGGCCCTCGGCGAAGTGTTCGAAGAGGTACGGGGTCATCCCCAGCACGTTCTGCAGGTGCTCGCGGGTGCTCGGCCGGTCCGCGGCGATGACCGCGAGGATCTGCTCGGGCATGACGCGGAAGGCGGCGCGGTCCAGCTCGCAGGCCGTGCGCTCGCGGAAGATGTAGAGCTCCCTGAGGACGGCGCGGCCGACGGGCGTGAGCTCGCGGGCGCCGGAGAGGCGCCAGAAGTCGTCGGGGTCGAACTCGCGCGGCTTCGTGACGACGCGCTCGAGGCGCCGGAAGGTCTCGCGGGCCTCCTCGAGGAGGCCGCGTTCGATGAGCTCGGCCTCGATCTTGTCGCGCAGGCGCAGCAGGAAGTGCGTGTCGAGCCGGGCGTACTGGAGCTGCTCGTCGCTCAAGGGGCGCTTGCCCCAGTTGGCGCGCTGGAGCTTCTTCGAGAGGGCGACCCCGAAGTGGTGCTCGATGAGCGGCGCGAGGCCGAGCTTCGCGGAGCCCATGGTGCGCGCGGCGGCCATCGTGTCGAAGAGCCCGCGTATGGAGAAGTTGAAGTCGGTCCTCAGGCGCAGGAGGTCGTACTCCGCCGCGTGGAAGACCTTCTCGATGGCGGGGTCGGCGAAGATGTGGCGCAGCGGCGAGAGGTCCTTGGCCGCGAGCGGGTCGACGATGAAATCCTCCTTCTCGGAGGAGAGCTGGAGCAGGCAGGTCTTCTCGTGGTACACGTAGAAGCCGTCGGACTCGAGGTCCACGGCGATGCGCTGCTCTCCGGTGAGGCGCTCGGCGAGCCACTCGATGTGGCTGATGGTGGTGAGGATGCGGACCGGCGGGAGGTTGCTGATCATCCGTAGATCTCGCTGAGCTCGCGCGCCCGCTTCGTCGCGGTGACCACGGCGTCGATGAGCACGGTGCGAAGCCCCTTGGACTCGAGCTCGTGGACCGCCGCGATGGCCGTCCCTCCGGGCGTCGTCACCTCGTCTTTGAGGATGGCGGGGTGCTTGCCCGTCTCGCGCACCATCTTGGCGGCGCCGAAGACGGTCTGCGCCGAGAGCCGCCGCGCGACGTCGCGCGGGATGCCCATCTTCACGCCGCCGTCGGTCATGGCCTCGATGACCATGTAGACGTAGACGGGGCCGGAGCCGGAGAGGCCGGTGACGGAGTCCATGAGGTTCTCGGCGACGGTCTCGACGCGTCCCACCGCCCCGAAGACGGCCTCGGCGAGCTTCATGTGCTCGGGGCCGGCGTGGGCCCCGGCGGCGATCGCGGTCGCGCCCTCGTCGACGAGGACCGGGGTGTTCGGCATCGCCCGCACGACCGGGGCGGGCTTGCCCAGGCGGCGCGCGATGGAGTCCGTGGTGATCCCGGCCATGACGCTGAGGATGAGCGCGCCCTCCTGGAGGTCCGGGGCGATCTCCTCGAGCACCGCGGCCGACTGCTGGGGCTTCATCGCGAGCAGGACGATGTCGGCGCCCTTGACCGCCTTGCGGTTGTCGACGGCGGTATGGACGCCGAGACGGCGGTGGAGGTCTTCGAGCGCCTCGGCGTTGCGGCGCGAGGCGGTGATGTTCGCCGCGGGCAGCAGCTTGGCGCGCAGCAGGCCGCCCATGAGGGCGGATCCCAGGTGTCCGGCTCCGACGACGGCGAGCTTCTTGCGGGCGAGCATGAGGGTCTCCTAGTGCTCCGACTGGGTAATTATGGACGTTTTGACCGGGCGATTTCGGCCGTCCGGCAAGGCGCGAGGAGCGAGCATAGCGTGAGCTATGTGAGCGACGAGCAACGCGGCTGGCGGCCGAAAGCGCCCGGCCCCTATCTGGGAAGTTTCGCCGCCGGCGGCGGCGAAACTATCGTGGAAGGGGAGGCCCGCCCCTGGGCGGCTTCCGCGTCGCTCCTCCCTCAGATAGCTCAAGCTATCTTCGGTCGTCGCTCCTCGAATCCGCATCAGGCTCGGGCCTCCAAAACGTTCATGATTACCCGGTCGGAGCACTAACGGCTCCGTCTCTTCCCGCGCTTCGCGCGCGCGAGTCCGAAGGCCTTGTGCAGGGCGCGCAGCGCGGTCTCCGCGTGGCGCCCGTCGACGACGGCGCAGATCTTGAGGTCCGAGGCGCTGATCATCTGGATGTTGACCCCGGCGTCGGCGAGGGTGCCGAACATGCGGGCGGCGATCTCCGCGTGGCGCCGGAAGCCGGTCCCGACGATGGCGATCTTCGCGACGCCGTCGTGGACGTCGACGCGCTCGGCGCCGATGCGCCGGGCGACGGCCTCGAGGGCCGCCTTGGCGGCGGCCGCCCCGGCGCGCGGGGTCATCAGCGAGATGTCGTTGACCCCGGCGTGGGTCGGTGCCGACTGCACGACCATGTCGGCCGGGACGTCGCGGGCGGCGAGCTCGGTGAGCACGCGCGCGGCGACCCCGGGGCGGTCGGGGACGCCGACCACGGTGAGCCGGACGTCGCCCTTGTCGAGGGCGAGGCTGACGACGACGGCGTCTTCCATGGGATCCTCCCGGGCGGGCTCGATCCAGGTGCCGGGGACGTTCTGGAACGAGGAACGGACGTGGATGCGCACGCCGTAGCGGCGGGCGACGTCGATGGAGCGGGCCTGTAGGACCTGCGCGCCGGAGTCCGCGAGCTCCAGCATCTCGTCGAAGGAGACCCGCGCCAGCTTGCGGGCGTCGGGCACGATGCGGGGGTCGGCGGTGTAGACCCCCTTCACGTCGGTGAAGATCTCGCAGCGGCCGGCGCGCAGGACGGCGGCGAGGGCGACCGCGCTGAGGTCCGAGCCGCCGCGGCCGAGCGTCGTGACCTCGGCCTTGGGGTCCTCCCCCTGGAAGCCGGCGACGACGACGATCTTCCCGAGCGCGAGCTCGCGCAGGACGCGCTCCGGGCGGATCTCGAGGATGCGCGAGCGGGTGTGGCGCTCGTCGGCCCGGATGCCGGCCTGCGGGCCCGTCAGCGAGACCGCGGGGAAGCCCAGGCGCCGGCAGGCCATCGCGAAGAGCGCGATGCTCATCTGCTCGCCGACGGCGAGCAGGGCGTCGAGCTCGCGCGGGTCCGGGTCCTCGTCGACGCGGCGGGAGAGCGCGATGAGTTCGTCGGTCATCTCCCCCGGGGCGGAGACGACGACGACGACGCGGCGGCCCCGGCGGCGCTCGGCGGCGGCCCGTCCGGCGGCCCGGAGGATCTTCTCCGGGTCGGCCACCGAGGTGCCGCCGAACTTCATCACGACGACTTCGCCCGGCGCTGCGACCGGCGTATAACGGCCCTTTGGGAGGCCCGAGGTCGAGGTGAGCGCAAGGCGCGAGGACCGAGGATAGCGTGAGCTATCTGAGGGAGGAGCAACGCGGCGGTCGCCCGACATCGGGCCTCCCGCCTTATGGGCGGGCCGCGCGCTTCCGGGCTGCGCCTGCGTTGCTCGTCGCTTACGATGCTTCAGCATCGCGCGCTCCTCGCGCCTGGGCTCGCTCCGGAAATCGCGCGGCCGAAAGGGCCGTTATACGCCGGTCTCAGCGCATTCATTCGATCTCGATGCGCGCTCCCGTGGTCTCGACGTCGAGGGCGAGGTAGCGGCTCTCGACCCCGGAGCGGAAGAAGGCCTTCTGCATCTCGCGTCCGACCTTGGCCTGTTTGGGGCCGCGCAGGGTCAGCGCGAGCATCGTGGGGCCCGCGCCGGAGACGGCGGCGCCGAAGGCGCCGGCGCGCAGGGCGGCCCCGAGGACGGCGTCCATCCCGCGCATGAGCGCGCGGCGGTAGGGCTGGTGCAGGACGTCCTGCATGGCGACCCGCAGGAGCCCGAGCTCGCCGCGCTCGAGGGCGGCGATGAGCAGGGCCAGGCGCGAGGAGTTGTGCACGGCGTCGGCGAGGGCGACGCGCGCGGGCAGGACGCGTCGGGCCTTGTCGGTGGGGACCTCGTAGTCGGGGATGCAGACGACGACCCCGAGGTCCTTGGGGATGCGCAGCTTGAGCCAGAGAGGGCGGGCCGCGTCGAGCACGGAGACGCAGAGGCCGCCGTGGAAGGCGGGGACCGCGTTGTCCGGATGACCCTCGAGGACGCAGGCCTTCGCCAGGGCGTCCTGGACCGTCAGGTCGCGGAAGTCGCGCAGCGCCGCCGCCGCGAGCACTCCGGCCAGGCGCGCCGCGGCGCTCGAGCCCAGTCCGCGCGCGAGGGGGATGCGGTTGCGCATGCGCAGATGAAGCGCGTAGGGGAAGCGGGACTTGGGCAGCACTTGGCGGAAGGACTGGACGACGAGGTTCTTCTCGCCGCGCGGCAGGCGCGCGAAGCCCTCGCCTTCGACCTCGCAGAGGACCTCCCCGTGCTCGGGGCACCAGGAGAGCTCGAGGTCGTTGTAGAGCTTCAGGGCCATGCCCAGGCAGTCGAAGCCGGGGCCGAGGTTGCTGGTGCTCGCGGGCACGCGGACCCGGATGCGGCGGCGCAGCCGTTCGGGGGAGATGACGCTCATGCGGCCTCCTTCAGGGCTTTGAGGACGGCGCTCAGGCGCGGCTCGACGGTCCTCGTCCGGATGCGGAGAGTGAGGGGGGTCTCCGGGTCCTTGAGGCCGTGGCCCGTGAGGATGACGGCGATGCGCAGGTCTTTCTCCGCTCGCATCGTCCCTTCGGCGCTATGGCCCGCTGAAGGGGCGCGCAGGCGGGCTCTTCGGGCCGCGCTCATCCGGCGGAAGCCGCCCGCGCGGGCGAAGCGCAGCAGCCCGGCCGCTCCCGCCGCGCTCGAGGGCTCGCAGAAGACCCCCTCATGCTCGGCGAGGAAGCGCCAGGCGGAGAGGATCTCGCGGTCGGAGACCGCGCCGATCATGCCGTCCGACTCGTCGCGGGCGCGCAGGGCGCCTTCCCAGGAAGCGGGGCGGCCGATGCGGATGGCGGTGGCCACGGTCTTCGGCCGCTCGACGGGACGGCCGTGCACGAGAGGGGCGGCCCCGGCGGCCTGCCAGCCCATCATGCGCGGGCGCCGTCCGCCGAGCTCGGTGTAGCCGAGCCAGTAGGCGGTGATGTTGCCGGCGTTGCCGACCGGCATGAACTGGAGGTCGGGCGCGCGGCCGAGCCCTTCGGCGACCTCGAAGGCCGCGGTCTTCTGCCCCTGGATGCGGTAGGGGTTCAGCGAGTTCACGAGCGTCCAGCCCGCTTCCCGCGCCGCTTCGCGGGCCAGGGTGAGCGCCGAATCGAAGTTCCCGCGCACCGTGAGGACCCGCGCGCCGTGCATGAGGGCCTGCACGAGCTTCCCCGCGGCGACGGCCCCGGCGGGCAGGAGCACCGCGCAGGGCAGGCCGGCGCGGGCCGCGTAGGCCGCTGCGGAGGCGGCGGTGTTCCCCGTCGAGGCGCAGAGCAGGCCCCGCGCGCGCTCCTCGAGCGCCTTGGAGACGGCGAGCGTCATGCCGCGGTCCTTGAAGGAGCCGGTCGGGTTCATCCCCTCGAGCTTGAGGTGCACGGCGCCCTCGGGGAGCCCGCAGAGGCGCGCGAGGCGCGGGGCGCTCACGAGCGGGGTTCCTCCCTCGTGCAGAGTGACGATCGGCGTGCGCGGGCCGACCGGCAGACGCCGTCGGTAGCGTTCGATGAGTCCTTTCAATCCAGCAGCCTCATGCAGAAGGGACGGCCGCGGGCGGCGCCGAGCCGCGCGACGGCGGCGAGCGCGGCGCGCATCGCACGCGCGCAGAGCGGGTGGGTGACGAGCATGACCGCGGCGGCGCCGCCGCAGGGGCGTTCCTGGTGGATCTGCGCGATGGAGACGCGGCCGCGGGCGAGGGCGCCGGCGAGCGCGGCGAGGGCGCCGGGCCGGTCGGCGAGGCGCAGGCGCAGGTAGTGGGAGGCCGGGGCGGACGCCCGGATGCTCAGCTCCGCGCCGGCCGGGGAGGGCTGGACGGGGCGCCGGGCGGGGGCCAGGACGTCGCGCGCCGCGCTCAGGACGTCGCCGAGGGTCGCGCTCGCCGCCGGGCCGGGGCCGGCGCCGAGCCCGTAGAACATGAGGTCGCCGGCCGGGTCCGCGTCGACGAGGACGGCGTTGTGGCGCCGTGGACGCCCGCGAGCGGATGGCGCAGGGGGACCAGCGCGGGGCCGACGCCGGCCTCGACGCGCCCGCCGTCGAAGACCAGGGTCCCGACGAGGCGCGGGGTGCGTCCGAGCTTGTCGAGGGCGAAGCGGATGTCGCGCGGCTCCAGGGCCTCGATGCCCGCGCGTTCGATGAGGCGCGGGGGGAGCCAGCGGCCCGCGACCGTGGAGGCCAGCACCGAGAGCTTGTGCGCCGCGTCGTGGCCGCCGAGGTCGAGGGAGGCGTCGCGCTCCGCCAGGCCGAGGGCCCGCGCCCGGGCCAGCGCCTCCGGCAGCGTCTTCCCGCCGTGGATCATCTCGGTGAGGACGAAGTTCGTGGTGCCGTTGAGGATGCCGCGCAGGGAGAGGATGCGGTCGGCGGCGAGGCCCTCGCGCAGGGCCTGCAGGACGGGGATGGCGCCCGCGACCGAGGCCTCGTAGTAGAGGCGCCCCGGGCCTCCGGCGGCGCGCGCGAGCTCGGGCCAGCGCTCCGAGACGAGCAGCTTGTTCGCCGTCACGAGCCGCCGTCCCGAGCGCAGGGCGGCGAGGGCGAGCGAGCGGGCGGCCGAGCCGCCGCCGAAGAGCTCGACGACGACGCCCACGGAGGGGTCCCCGAGGAGCTCGCGCCAATCGGCGGTCCGGCGCACCGAGGAGGGAAGGCCGAGGCGGCGGGCCTCGGCGGCGGCGCGGCGGTCGCAGACGGCCGCGAGGCGCAGGTCGGCGCCGAGGGCGGCCCGGAAGGACGCGCGACGCGCGAGGAGCAGGCGCGCGACCTCGCGGCCGACATTGCCGAGACCGGCCACTGCGACGCCGATGGAGGGTCCTTTCATGGGATGAAAATCGTCGTGCCAAGTCTAGCAATTTAGGGTATATTCCATAGCGCGCGCGATATGAACGATCCCTTCCGCTCGGTCGAAAGCCGCCTGACCGCGGGCTTCGTGCTGGCCGCCCTCCTGCTCGTGGGCGTCGGCGCCTTCGCCCTGCGCAGCATCCGCAGCTATCAGCGCCTCAACGGGACGGAGAAGCGGATGTACGCCGTCCTGGGCACGCTCGACTCGATGCAGGATCAGTTGAACGTCGCGGAATCCGCGCAGCGCAGCTACCTGCTGACCGGCGACGCGGCCCGGCTCGTCCCCCTGGAGACGGCGGAACGCCAGTTCGACCGCCGCTACAAGGGTCTCCTCGCGATGACGAACGACCCCGCGCTGCTGCTCCGTGCGAAAGTCTTCGCCGGAGCGATCCGGGATCGCCTCGCGACCCTGCGCCGGACGGCGGAGATCCGGCGCCGGGAAGGGCTCGCGGCCGCCCAGACGGCCGTCCGCACGGGCCCGGGGAGCCGGCAGGGCGAGCGCGTCCGCGCCCTCGCGGCCGAGATCGACCTCGAGGAGCGGCGTCTCCTCATGGAGAACGCGCGCCGCGCGGACGCGGCCGGGCGGCAGGCCGTCCTCGTCATCCTGCTCGGGAACACGCTCGCGCTCCTCTTCCTCGCCGGCGCGGGGATGATCGTCCTCTACGACCTGCGCCGGCGCGACCTCGCCGAGCGCCGTCTGCGCGAGAGCGAGGCGGCCCTCCAGGACTTCCTCGACGGCGCCAACGACCTCATCCAGAGCGTCGGGCCCGACGGCCGCTTCATCTTCGTCAACAACGCCTGGCGGCAGACCCTCGGCTACGGCGAGGGCGAGCTCGCGGCGCTGACGGTCTGGGACGTCGTCGCCCCCGACTGCCGCGAAAGCTGCATGAAGCTCTTCCAGCGCGTGCTCGAGGGGGCGACGCTCCGTCACGTCGAGACCGTCTTCCTCACCCGGGACGGGCGCCGGGTCCTCGTCGAGGGGAGCGCGAACCCGCGCCTGGAGAACGGCCGTGCGGTCGCCACGCGCGCCATCTTCCGCGACGTCACCGCGCGGCGCGAGGCGGAGGAGGCGCTGGAGCGCTCCATCCGCGAGCTCAAGGACACGAAGTACGCGCTCGACCGCTCGGCCATCGTCTCCATCTCCGACGCCGCGGGGCGGATCATCTACGTCAACGAGGCCTTCTGCGCCGTCACCGGCTACGCGCGCGAGGAGCTTCTCGGGCAGAACCACCGGCTCCTCAAGTCCGGGCACCACCCGCCCGAGTTCTTCGAGGCGATGTGGCGGACGATCTCGGGCGGCCGGGTGTGGCAGGGGGAGGTGCTCGACAAAGCCAAGGACGGCGCGCTCTTCTGGCTCCACATGACCATCACGCCGCTGCTGGGAGAGAACGGGAAGCCCGAGCGCTTCGTCTCCATCCACTTCGACATCAGCGCGCGCAAGGAGGCGGAGCGGGGCTTCGCCGAGACGACGGCGCGCCTGAAGTCCGTCCTCGATGCCGCGACCCAGTCCTCGATCATCGCGACCGACACCCAGGGGCTCATCACGGTCTTCAACACGGGCGCCGAGCGCATGCTCGGCTACAAGGCCTCCGAGATGGTCGGCAAACGCACCCCGGAGATCCTCCACCTCCCTGAGGAGGCCGAGGCCCACGGCCGCGAGCTCAAGGAGCTCCTCGGGCGGCCCGTGGAGGGCTTCGACATCTTCGTCGAGCAGGCCCGCGCCGGCCGCTACGAGGAGCGCGAGTGGACCTATGTGCGCAAGGACGGCGGCCGCATCACCGTCAACCTGACCGTCACCGCGCTGCACGGCGCCGACGGGGAGATCCAGGGCTTCCTGGGCATCGCGGTGGACGTCACCGAGCGGCGCTGGGCGGAGCGCGCGCTCATGGAGAGCGAGGAGCGCTGGCAGTTCGCCCTCGAGGGCTCCGGCGACGGGGTCTGGGACTGGGACCTGCGGCGCAACGCCGTCTATTTCTCGCCGCGCTGGAAGGCGATGATCGGCTACGCGGACGCGGAGCTCCCCGATAAGATGGAGGAGTGGACCAAGCGGGTGCACCCCGACGACCTCCCGGGCGTCCAGGAGCTCCTCCAGAAGCATTTCCGCCGCGAGAGCCCGGTCTACGTCTCCGAGCACCGCATGCGCTGCAAGGACGGCGCGTGGAAGTGGATCCTCGACCGCGGCAAGGTCACCTCCTGGACGGAGGACGGCCGGCCTCAGCGCATGGTCGGGACGCACTCCGACGTCACGGAGCGCAAGCGCGCCGAAGAGGAATTGCGCAAGCTCTCGCTGGCCGTCCAGCAGAGCCCGGCCGCCATCGTGGTGACCGACGTCGCCGGGAACATCGAGTACGTG
Source organism: Elusimicrobiota bacterium (assembly GCA_041660925.1). Lineage (NCBI taxonomy): Bacteria > Pseudomonadati > Elusimicrobiota > Elusimicrobiota bacterium. The sequence continues at coordinate 19,172 of JBAZVI010000011.1, read as the reverse complement.
AACCCCAAGTTCACCGAGCTCACCGGCTACGCGCCGGAAGAGGCGCTCGGGAAGAACCCCCGCATCCTCAAGTCGGGCGAGCAGCCCGCCGAGTTCTACCGCGAGCTCTGGACGACCATCCTCGGGGGAGGGACCTGGAAGGGCGAGCTGCACAACCGCAAGAAGGACGGCGAGCTCTACTGGGAGACCGTCTCCATCTCTCCCGTGAAGAACGCCGAGGGGGTCGTGACGCACTTCGTCGCCGTCAAGGAGGACGTCTCGGAGCGCAAGCGCGCGGCCGAGGAGCTCGCCCGCGCCCGCGACGCCGCGCTCGAAGCGGCGCGGACGAAGTCCGCCTTCCTCGCCAACATGAGTCATGAGATCCGCACCCCGATGAACGCCATCATCGGCATGACGGGCCTCCTCATCGACGCGGGGCTCGACGCGCGTCAGCGCGAGTTCGCCGAGACCATCCGCACCGCCGGCGACACCCTGCTCGCGATCATCAACGACATCCTGGATTTCTCGAAGATCGAATCCGGGAAGCTCACGCTCGAGTCCGTCGAGTTCGACCTGCGCAAGGAGCTCGAGGACTGCGTCACCCTGCTCGCCCAGCGCGCGCAGAGCAAGAGCGTCGAGATGACCGCCTTCGTGGACGGCGAGGTCTCCTCCATCGTGCGCGGAGACCCCGGGCGCCTGCGCCAGGTCCTCTTCAATCTGCTCGGCAACGCGGTCAAGTTCACGGCCAAGGGGGACGTCGCCCTGCGCGTCGAGAAGGAGTTCGAGGGGGAGGACCGCGTCGTCCTCCGCTTCACGGTCGCCGACACGGGCATCGGCATCCCGCCGGAGACCCAGAAGCGCCTTTTCCAGGCGTTCACGCAGGCGGACGCCTCGACGACGCGGAAGTTCGGCGGCACGGGGCTCGGCCTCGCCATCTGCCGCCAGCTCGTCGAGCTCATGGGCGGGACCATCGGGGTCGAGAGCGTCCCCGGCAAGGGCTCCACCTTCTGGTTCCGCCTGCCCCTGGGCCGCGGCAAGGGCGCGGAGCCCGCCGCCGCGCCGGTCCGAGAGCTCTCCGGCGTGCGCGTCCTGGTCGTCGACGACAACCGCCACAACCGCGAGATCGTGAGCCACCAGCTCGCCTCCTGGAAGGTCGTCTGCGAGGCGGTCGAGGGGGCCCCGAAGGCCCTCGAGCGCCTGCGCGCCGCCTGCGCCGAGAAGCGGCCCTTCGGACTCGTCATCACCGACATGCAGATGCCGGACGTCGACGGCCTCTCGCTGGCGCACAGCATCCGGGACGACGCCGCGCTGTGCGCCCCGAAGGTCGTGCTCCTGACCTCGATGGGCACCGGCATGACGGGCGAGGAGCTGCGCGAACACGGGCTCAGCGCCTGCCTCGGCAAGCCGGTGCGTCAGGCCGCCCTGCTCGACACCCTCGCGCGCGTTCTGGGCGCCCGGGCGCCGTCGGGCCGCAGCGCCGCGCCCGATGCGGCCTCCCTGCACGTCCCCGACGCCGCCCAGCGCGGGCGCCGCCGCTTCTTCCGCATCCTCGTCGCGGAGGACAACGCCGTCAACCAGAAGATCGTCGTCCTGCAGCTCGAGAAGCTCGGCTACCGCGCCGACGTCGCGGGCGACGGCAAGGAGGCGCTCGCGGCGCTCGAAGGAGGGCGCTACGGCCTCGTGCTCATGGATTGTCAGATGCCGGTCCTCGACGGCTACGAGGCGGCGCGCGAGCTGCGCCGCCGCGAGGGCGGGCTCCGGCGCGTGCCGGTCGTCGCGATGACCGCCCATGCGCTCGAGGGCGACCGCGAGCGCTGCCTGGCCGCGGGCATGGACGATTACCTGGCGAAGCCGGTCCGCCTCGAGGACCTCGGCTCCGCCCTCGCGCGCTGGGACATCGGCATCGACCCGCGCCTCCTCGCGGAGCTCAAGGAGCTCGCGGGGCCCGAGAACGTCGGCGACTACCGGAAGCTCCTCCAGGTCTTCCTCGAGGAGACCTCCAAACGTCTGGCCGAGGTGAAGGAGGCCTGCGCCGCGAAGGACGCGGACAGGGTCGCCGCGCTCGCGCACGGGCTCAAGGGCTCGAGCGGCAACGTGGGGGCCCGCTGGTTCGCCCAGTACTGCATGCGCCTCGAGGAGCTCGCCAAGGCGGGCGAGTTCGACGGGACCCCCGTCGTCCTCGACGCCCTCGCCGGCGAGTTCGGCCGCGTGCGCCGCGTCTTCGAGGACGAGCTCTCCGCCCTGCCGTCCGCATAGGCCCTAGGGCCTAGACCTCGTCGGGTCCATGGACCCCGGATGCCGCACCCCTCGCGGGCTATCCTATCGTCATGGACGCCTCCAAGGCCGTGAAAACGCTCGCCGTGAGAGCACTCCTCCTGCTCTCCGTCTGCGCCTCGACCGGGAGGGCGGCGCCGGACTTCGAAGCCGTCGTCGCCGGCGCCGGCGCCGATCTGAAGGCCTCCTTCGACGCGCGCGCCGGGTCGGCGAAAGCGGCTCCCGCCCTCCTGCGCTACGACGAAGCCTGCATCCTGCGCGCGGTGGCGGGGAAGATGGGGGTGACGCTGCGCGCGGAGGTCCCCGTGCCGGCGGTCTTTCTCGGCAGCCGCACTCCCCTGGCCCGGTTCCAGGATGCCGTCGAGCCGCAGTGGAACATGCGGCCCGAGGCCTTCCTCAACGTCTATGTCCTCAAGAACAACGAGATCTACCTCAACGACGACGCGGCTCTTTACGGCATGCATGGCCGCGCCCTCGACGACTCCCTCGCGCACGAGTTCGCCCACTACATCCAGGTGCGCTATCAGGGCGCCGATTTCGCCCGCGACGACGGCGACGCGCTCGAGAGCGGCGCGGTCGCCGTCCAGTTCTGGTTCCGGGAGAACTACATCGCGCGGCCGGGGACCTGCTCGTGAGGAGGCCTCCCCGCGTCCTGCTCGCGCTCCCGCTCCTGTCCTTCCTCTGCTCCGCGGTCGCCCGGGCCGCGGACTTCGACGCCGCGGTCTCCCAGGCCTCCGTCTCCCTGAGGAAGGACTTCGACCAGGCCGCGGCGAAGAAGGCCGCCGCGAAGAAGCCCGCGCGGTCGCCGGCGACCTTGCGCTATGAGCCGCTCTGCATCCTGCGCGCCGTGGCGCGGCAGATGAACGTGAAGCTGCGCGCGGAGGTCCCGCTCCCGTCCGTCCATTTCGAGAGCCGCACCGACCTGCGGAGCTTCCAGGACGCCGTCGAGCCGCAGTGGGGTCAGCGGCCGCCCCAGGTCATGAACGTCTTCGTCGTGGCGCGCAACGAGGTCTATCTCATCGACGATGCGTCCTACTACGAGCGCATGAAGCGCGCCATCGACGATTCCCTCGCGCACGAGTTCGTCCACTACCTGCAGGTCCGCTACAAGGGCTACACGGAACGCGACCTCGGCGAGGACTTCGGCGCCGAGGCCATCGCCATCGAGCACCAGACCTGGTTCCGCGAGAACTACATCCAGCAGCCGGGGATCTGCCCAGCCGAATAGTCCCTGCCAGGAACGCCCTTACTTCTTCTTCGGGGAGAGGTCCGTCTTCTGCGCCGTCTTCGGGCGCGGGGAGGAGGCGTCGAGCTCGTCGCAGAGCCGGCGCAGGCGCTTGTCCCTCGGCCGCTCCTTGAGCGCGGAGCGGCAGGCGTCGAGGGCGCGCGTGCCGAGCTTCGCGCTCTCCTCGTCCGGGAGGCCGGGCGTCCGGGCGAGTTCGTGGAGGGTGCGGCCGTAGAGGAGGAGGTCGGCCGCGTCGAGGGGGCTGAGCTCGGCGGCGCGCTCGAAGAAGCGCACCGAGCGGCGCAGTTCGGCCTCGTCCGCTCTCAGGGGGAGGTCGTCGAGCCAGCGGCGGTGGCGGCGCGCGAGGTCCAGCGCGTAGACGCCCGAGTCGGGAGAGAGCGCCGCCGCCTTCTCGGAATCGACGAGACAGGACGCGCCGGGGCGCGCCGCCGGGACGGCCCGGCCGTCGCCGCCGCAGGTGCAGTCGGCGCGGAGCGCGCGGTACTCTCCGGACTGCGGGACCTTCTCGATGAGCCAGTCGACGGCGGGGAGCGCCTCCGCGCAGCGGCCGAGGGCGGTCGCGGCGCGCGCGCGGGCGATGTTCGCGGAGTAGCTCTCCGGGTTGCGCTTGAGCGCCTTGGCCGAGGCGGCCATCGCGTCCTCGTAGCGGCCGATGCGCGCGTAGGCGAAGGCCTTGCGGGCCTCGAGCGCGTCGGCCTCGGCGGGAAGAAGGACCTGGGCGGCGCCGATGTCGGCGAGCGCGCCCTTGAAGTCCTCGAGGTCGAGGCGGGCGATGGCGCGGTAGCTGAGCGTCGCCGCGTCCTTGGGCCGGAGCTTGAGCGCCTCGTCGAGGTCCAGGAGCGCGTCGGCCTGCTTGTTGAGGCGGATGAGCGCGTAGCCGCGCAGCTTGAGCGCGCGCGCGTTCTTCGGGTCGCGGGCGAGCAGCCCCGTGAGCTCCGAGACGGCCTCCTCATGGCGCTCCGCGCTGATGAGCGCGTCGGCGCGCTCGAGGCGGTCTCCGGACCCGCCCTGCCCCTTGGCGAGGATGTCCGCGTAGTCCTTGGCCGCGGAGTCGTAGTCGCGCAGGAGCGCGTGCGACTCGGCCTTCATGCGCATGAGCTCGGTGGCTTCGCGGGGACGACGGCGCATGCGTTCGTCGAGGAGCGTCAGGACCTTCCCCTCGTCCTCGTCGGCCTCCTTCGTGCGCCCGAGCTTGCGCCGGATCTCGGCGCGCAGGGAGTAGAAGCTCCAGTCGGAATAGTTCCCCGAGATGCCCACGAGGATGGCCATCCCGCGGTCGGCGTCCTTGAGCGCGTCGTCGAGATTCCCGAGCTTGAGCTTGGCGCGGGCGCGATAGTAGTAGACGTTGGGGACCTCGTCGGGCCGCAGCTTCGAGCGCTCCAGCGCGCGGTCGAAGTGCTTGATGGCTTCGTCGACCCGGCCGGACTCGAACTCGTAGAGGCCGAGGACGCGGTAGGCGTCGCCGCTCTTCGGGTCGAGGAGGAGGGCCTGCATCGCGTCCTTGTCGGCGTCCGGGTCGCCGTTCTTGAGCCGGGCCTCGCTGCGGCAGAGATAGGCCGGCGCATAGTCGCCGCGCAGCTCGAGCGCGCGGGCGCAGGTCTCGGCGGCGCGGAGGTAGTCGCCGCGCTGGAGGGACTCGTAGCCCTCGTCGACGAGCTTGCTGACCCGCTGCATGCGCGTGAGGGGGAACTCGAAGGCGGAGGCGGCCGCCGGCGCGAGCGCGAGCAGCAGGGCGAGGACGAGGGGCATGTCCACACTATACGGCAACGCCGGGGAGCATTTCAAGGACGGCGGCTTGAAATATTTCCTACATGAATTCCCTATAGACTATGAGGGTATGGAGCAGGAACCCGACCCCGGTCCGGACGGCGGCCGCGCGGACGCCTCGCGCGACGCCCTCGCCGCCGCCATCGCGGCGGCTTTCGAGCGCGCGGGCGTCTTCACGGCTCTCGAAGGGACGCGCGCGGGCGTCGAGCGCGGCCTGCTCCTGGTCTCGGAGGAGGTCGCCCGGCTCGAACAGGGCCTGCGGCGCGAGGAGAGCGGAGCGGCCGTCGCCGACGCCGTCCGCGCCGCCGCCCGCGCGACGGCCGCCGATCTGCGCGAGGGGATGCGCCGCGAGATCGCCGACTCCCTCGACGCGGCCCACCGTTCGGGCCGCGACCTCGCCGCTCAGGCGCGCGCCGACATGCGCGAGTTCGCGGAGGCGCTGCTCAAGGCGGCGCGGGACTCCGTCGACAAGAACTATCGGGAGCTCGAGGACCGGCTCGAGCGCGGCCTGGCCGCGCTGAGCGTGCGCCTTCTCGACTCCCAGGGCCGCTCCGAGGCGCTCGTCGACGAGCTGCGAGGCTCCGCGGAGAGCACCCGCGCGGCGATGCGCTCCGAGCTCTCGGAGCTCCTCGCCGGGCTGGGCCGGGAGCAGGGCTCGGCGAGCGAGTCCTTGAGCGCCGAACTGCGCGCGCTCGTGCGCTCGGAGGTCGCGGGCGTCTCGAAGGCCTTCGCGGAGAGCTCCGCGCGCTCCGGCGACGTCCTGCAGACGGTCCAGGCCTCCTTCGCGGAGCGGTTGGAGCGGCTCGAAGCGGCGGCGCGGGACCGGGCCGAGGTGGAGGCCGCGCGCGTCGAGCGCTTCGAGTCCGCCGTCGCCTCCCTGCGCGAGGCGCTGGCCGAGAACGCGGCCGCGTGCTCGGCGGCGCGCGAGGCGGCGCAGGCCGCGGGTCCGCAGGCGGCCGCGGCCGCCTCCGAGGCCTCGGAGCGCACCTCCAAGGCGCTCCTCGAGCTCTCCGAGCGCGTCGAGGCCTTCCGTCCCATCCTCCAGAGCATCATGACGACCTCGGAGTCGGCCCGTCTGGCCGCGACCGGCGCCCAGCGCGAGACGATCGCGCTCAAGGACGACATGCGCTTCTTCTCCAACGAGCTCGCGTCCTTCAATTCCTCGCTCGGCAAGACGCTCGAGACCCTCGGACGCATCCGCGACGACGTCTCTCCGGCCGTCTTCGGCGAGCTCAAGGAGGTCGTGGGGGTGCTCTCCGGAGAGCTCGACGCCCTGAAGGCCCGGGTCCTCACGGGCGACCAGCTCAAGGACGCCTTCGGCGGCCTGGCCGGAGACTTGAAGACGCTCGAGGGCGCCGTCGGCGCTTCGGCGCGCGGTGAGGACGTCCGCGCGCTCGGCGCGGCTCTCGAGGGGATGCGCGGGGGCTTCGACGTCCTGGGAGAGCGCATGGATGCCGCGTGGAAGGCGCTGCGAGGCCGCGACGAGTCCCTGCTCTCCGAGGCGTTCGAGCCGCTCCGGGACGCCGTCGTGCGCCTCCAGCGCGGCCTCGCCCCGCTGGCCGGGGAGCTGCGGGCGCTGACGGAGCGCGACGAGCAGTCCCTCTCCCGCGCCGAGCGCGAGCTTCGCGGGCTCTCCGGGAAGTTCGACGCCCTCTCCGCCCAGCTCGTCCGCCTGCTCAAGGAGTCCCTGCACGGGCACGAGACGCTCCTGCGCGACCTCTCCGCGCGGAGCGCTCAGGAGCCGCCGAGTCCTCCGTCGCGCCCCTCTTGATTCCCGCCCGCCGGGATTATAGTATCGGTCCATAGGACTCCCGCGCGTGAAGAAGATCCTCCTCATCGACGACAACGAAGAGCTCGGCCGCCTCCTCTGCGCCGCGTTCGCCAAGGATTTCCGGGTGCTCTGCGCGAAGGACCTGGCCGGCGGCCGGGACCTGTTCGCGAAGAAGAAACCCGACCTGACCCTGCTCGACATCGAGCTCCCCGACGGCAACGGCGTGGAACTGCTCGGCGAGCTGCTCAGGGCGTCCCCGAAGGCCCTCATCGTCATGCTCAGCGCCAACGACCAGCTGGAGATGGCGCGCGAGGCGATGCGCCGCGGCGCCTGCGAGTACGTCTGCAAGCCCTTCAGCATGGACCATCTGCGCGAGCTCATCGCCCGGCGGCTCTCCGCGCGGCCCTGACTCGCTCCTGCCGAACAGGCCCGTTAAAAGGTAGAATCCCGTCGGTACCGCCCCCATGATCGAATCCCTCGTCTACAAGCTCATCGGAACCCCCAGCGAGCGTCGGCTCTCGAAGCTCCAGCCCCTGCTCGAGCAGGTCAACGCCTGGGAGGAGAAGGTCCAGGCCCTGCCGCCCGAGGCCTTCGTGCGCAGGACCGAGGAGTTCCGAAAGGAGATCCAGGAGCGCGTCGCCGAGCTCCCCGGGGACCTCGAGAAGGAGGAGCGGGCCCGGCGGGTCACCGCCATCCTCAACGACTACATCCCCGAGGCCTTCGCCCTCGTTCGCGAGGCCTCCAAGCGCAGCATCGGCCTGCGCCACTTCGACGTGCAGATGATCGGCGGCATGGTGCTCCATCAGGGCGGCATCTCCGAGATGAAGACCGGCGAAGGCAAGACGCTGGTCGCCACCTCGGCCGTCTACCTCAACGCCCTCGTCGGCCGCGGCGTCCACGTGGTCACCGTCAACGACTACCTGGCCAAGCGCGACTGCGAGTGGATGGGCCCCATCTACCGCTACCTCGGCCTCAGCGTGGGCTTCGTGCTCCACGACATGGACAACGCCACGCGCCGCGCGTCCTACGCCAGCGACGTCACCTACATCACCAACAACGAGCTCGGCTTCGACTACCTGCGCGACAACATGGTCGTCCGCCGCGAGGACCGCGTGCTGCGGCCGCCCTATTACGCCATCGTCGACGAGGTGGACTCCATCCTCGTCGACGAGGCCCGGACCCCGCTCATCATCTCCGGCCCGGCCGAGGAGAGCACCGACCGCTACGCGCTCATCAACCGGATCGTCCCGCACCTCAAGACGCGCTTCGTCACCGAGGAGGAGGAGATCCAGTCGAAGTACACGGGCGAGGACCTGGGCAAGGGCTTCGACGCCGTCATCGACGAGAAGAACCATACGGCGGTCCTCACCGATCAGGGCATCGACAAGGCGCAGAACCTGCTCGGCATCGCCTCCCTCTACGACGACCTGCAGGGCGCCTGGGTCCACCACATCACGCAGGCGCTGCGCGCGCACCACCTGTACAAGCGCGACGTCGAGTACGTGATCAAGGACGGCGAGATCCTCATCGTCGACGAGTTCACCGGCCGCCTCATGCCCGGCCGACGCTGGTCCGAGGGCCTCCACCAGGCCGTCGAGGCGAAGGAGAACCTCCCCATCAAGGAGGAGAACCAGACCCTCGCCACGATCACCTTCCAGAACTTCTTCCGCATCTTCGACAAGATCGCCGGGATGACCGGCACGGCCATGACGGAGGCCGACGAGTTCTGGGAGATCTACAAGCTCGACGTCTGCGAGATGCCTCCCAACCGGCCCAACGTCCGCGAGGACTTCCCCGACGTCGTCTATCTCAACGAGAAGGCCAAGGACCGGGCCATCGTCACGGAGATCGAGGAGCTCTGGCGCAAGGGCCGCCCCGTCCTCGTCGGCACCCGCTCCATCGAGCGCTCGGAGAAGCTCGCCGCGATGCTGCGCGCCAAGGGCATCCCGCACCAGGTGCTCAACGCCAAGTACCACGAGATGGAAGCGCAGATCATCGCCCAGGCCGGCCGCAAGGGCATGGTCACCATCGCCACGAACATGGCCGGCCGCGGCACCGACATCATCCTCGGCGGCAACCCTCCCGACGAGGCGAACCAGAAGGAGGTCTGCGCGCTCGGCGGCCTGCACGTGCTCGGCACCGAACGGCACGAGGCGCGGCGCATCGACAACCAGCTGCGCGGCCGCTGCGGACGCCAGGGCGACCCGGGCTCCTCGCGCTTCTACCTCGCGCTCGACGACGAACTGATGCGCCTCTTCGGCTCCGACCGCATCAGCGGCCTCATGCAGACCTTCGGCATGACCGAGGACGAGCCCATCGAGAGCGGCCTGGTCAGCAAGCAGATCGCCGGCGCCCAGCGCCGCGTCGAGACCCACAACTTCGACATCCGCAAGCAGCTCCTCGACTACGACAACGTGATGAACAAGCAGCGCGAGGTCGTCTACGGCCTGCGCAACCAGGTCATCGACGGCGCGGACGTGCGCGAGCACATCCGGCGCATGCTCGAAGAGGAGCTCGCGGAGAAGGTCGCGACCTGGGTCCCCAAGGACACCTATCCCGAGCAGTGGGAGATCCTCCCGCTCTCCGCCTACCTCCAGCGCGTCTACGGCATCGAGTTCCATCCGACGATGGAGCAGCTCAAGGCGCACGACCCGGAATCCCTGCTCCAGGAGCTGCGCGCGTCCGTGGACGCGGCCTACAAGCAGCGCGAGAGCGAGGAGTTCGCCGGCTTCGACTTCCGCGAGATCGAGAAGATGGTCCTGCTCCAGGTCATCGACGGGGCCTGGAAGAACCACCTCTACGACCTCGACCACATGAAGAAGTACATCCACCTGCGCGCCTACGGCCAGAAGGACCCCAAGGTGGAGTACCAGCGCGAGAGCTTCGGTCTCTTCAACACGATGCTCGACCGCATCCGCGAGCAGGTCGTCGAGTACATCTTCCGCATCCAGGCCCCGCGCGCCCCGGCCCCGCCGCCCGTGCACCGCGAGGTCCCGACCGGCGTCGGCGCCTCCCGCGGCCCTTCCGCTCCGGCGAAGGCCGCACCCGCGCCCGAGAAGCCCACGGTCCATAAGATCGGACGCAACGATCCCTGCCCCTGCGGCAGCGGGAAGAAATACAAGAAATGCTGCGGGCAGTAGAGATTCCGCTGCGCGGAATTTCTACCGCAAGCAAAAGATGCCCGGCCGCCGCCTGCGCGGCGGCCGGCGCGCTGCTCGCGCTCGCCCTTCCGAAGCCCGGACTCACCGTCCTGGCGTGGTTCGTCCCCGCGCTCATGCTCGCGGCGGCACCCGAGGAGCCGCGGCCCGGGCGGCGCCTCCTGCTCGGCTGGGCGTACGGGGCGGCCTTCCACGCCGTCGTCCTGCACTGGATCTACCTGACCTGCCGCTTCGCCCTGGTCCCCGTCCCCGTCGCGCTCCTCGCCTGGGCGACCCTCGCGTCCATCCTCGGGCTCAACGCCGGCCTCTTCGCGCTCCTCGCGCGCCCCGCGGCGGCGGGGCTCCCCGGCTGGGCCCGCCCGTGGGCCTGGGCGGCCTTGTGGGCGGCCCTCGAGTCGCTTTCGGCGCGCTGGGGCGGGCCGCGGCTCGGCGTGGACGTGCTGGCCTACACCCAGTGGCGGCACCTGCCGCTCCTGCAGGGCTCCGCCTGGGCCGGTCCGCACGCCCTGAGCTTCCTCATCCTGCTCGTCAACGGCTGTCTGCTGGAACTGCTGCGTCGCGGGCCGCCCGCGCGAGGGACGCGGGGGTCGGCCGCCGCCGCGGGGCTGCTGCTCGCGCTCTGGTGGGGCTACGGCGCCGGCTCCCTCTCTTCGCGCCGCGTCGACGCGGAAGGGCCGCGCGTGGAGATCCTTCAGCCGAACGTCGACCAGTACCGCAAATGGGACGAGCGCTTCGTCTCCGAGATCCGCTCCGGCATCGACGCCCTGCTCTCCCGCTCGCGCACGGGCAAGGCCGACCTCGTGCTCTGGCCGGAGTCCGCGCTGCCGGGCTGGCTCGACGAACCCGAGAACCTCTCGTGGGTCTCGGGCTGGGCGAAGCGGGCGGGCCCGATGCTCGTGGGCAGCGTGACGATGCTCGGCGGCGGCCCGCGCAACTCGGCGGTGCTCCTCGACGAGGGGGGGAAGGTCGCGGGGATCTATCACAAGCGCGAGCTCGTGCCCTTCGGCGAGTACGTGCCCCTGCGCCGCCGCCTCGAGCCCTTCGTCGGCATCCTCGCCCAGCTCGGGGACTTCACGGCGGGGCCGGCGGTGCAGCCGCTGCTCGCGACGCGGCTCGGCCCGCTCGCGGCCAGCATCTGCTACGAGGCGATGTTCCCGCGCTGGCCCCGGGGCGACGCCGCCCGAGGCGCCCGGGTCCTGGCGAACCTCACCAACGACGGCTGGTACAGGGACACCTGGGGCCCGCCGCAGCACTTCGGGGTCAACGTCTTCCGGGCCGTCGAGAACCGCGCCCTGGTCCTGCGCGCGGCGAACACGGGGGTCTCCGGCGTCATCGACCCCTGGGGCGTCACGCTCGCGCGCACGGAGCTGCTGCGAGCCGACCGCCTCGACTTCCGCCTGCCCGCGCGGGACCCTTTCCCGGGAGGGTCCTTCTACGCCCGCCACGGGGACCTCTTCGGCGCCCTCTGCGGACTGCTCTCGGCGGTCCTCCTCCTGCGTGCTGGGAATCTGCGCGGCAGATTCCCAGCGGGGTCTAAGAAAAAGTAGACTTGAGGCCTTATGAAGCCATGCCGGACGCCGGGACCGATTTATCTTAACCCCGCCGAGAATCGCCCGTCGGCGATTCTCGGCTAACCATGGCCGACCCACAGTTCCGCGAGACCCAGGACGCCCTCTCCGCCGACCGCGAGAAGCTCATCGCCGTCGGCCGGCTCCTGCAGATCGACGCCAAGCGCAAGGAGCTCGAGCGCCGCGAGGCGCAGGCCGCCGATCCCGCCTTCTGGGCCGATTCCGGAAAGGCGCAGAAGCTCTCCAAGGAGCTCAACGACCTCAAGCGGACGGTGAAGGAGTACGACGACGCCCTGCGCCTGGCCGGCGACCTCGACGCGCATCTCGAGCTCGCGCTCGAGGCCGAAGACGCCGGGGAGCTCGCCGAGGTCCGCAAGGGCCGCAACGAGCTCGGCCGCGTCGTCGTGGACCTCGACACGCGCCTGAAGCTCTCCGGGGAGTTCGACGCGAGCGACGCCATCTTCACGCTGCACGCCGGCGCCGGCGGCACCGAGGCCTGCGACTGGGCCGACATGCTGCTGCGCATGTACACGCGCTGGGCCGAGCGCCACGGCTTCGAGTTCGTCATCACCGACATCCTCAAGGGCGAGGAGGCCGGGGTGAAGAGCGTCGCGGCCATCATCCGCGGCCGCTGCGCCTACGGCTACCTCAAGAGCGAGGTCGGCGTGCACCGGCTCGTGCGCATCTCGCCCTACGACGCGAACAAGCGCCGGCACACCTCCTTCGCCTCCTGCGACGTCCTGCCCGACATCGAGGAGGAGATCGACATCCAGGTCTCCGACGCGGAGATCGAGGTCGGCACCTACCGCGCCGGCGGGGCCGGCGGGCAGAACGTCAACAAGGTCGAGACCGCCGTCCGCATCCGCCACCTCCCGACCGGCATCGTCGTCGCCTGCCAGATCGAGCGCTCTCAGCACCAGAACCGCATCACGGCGATGAAGATGCTCAAGGCCAAGCTCTACCAGGTCGAGCTCGACAAGAAGCGCTCCGCGATCGAGAAGCACTATGACGGCAAGGGCGACATCGCCTGGGGCCACCAGATCCGCAGCTACGTCTTCATGCCCTATCAGATGGTCAAGGACCTGCGCACCGGGCATGAGACCTCCCAGATCAACACCGTCATGGACGGGGACCTGGATGCGTTCATTCACGAGTATCTAGGGTGGCTTGCCGCCGGAAAACCCAACCGCCGCACCGCCACCGACAAGGAAGATTAGTCGTTCCGTTCACCCTCCCTCTTCGTCCCAAACAACCGAACGGCGTAGCTTTGGGACGTCCCGAACCTACGGCGTCTGGATGTTCGGGACGAGGGAGGGGAAAGGCCCTATTCGCTCGGCAGCTTCAGGGGGATGAGGGCGAGGTCGCGTCTCGGCTTGTCCTCGGCCGACAGGAGGAGCTCTTTGTGCTGCAGGGTGCGCCCCTCGTCGAGGGCCGCCTGGAGGCGGTCCTTGCGCGAGAGCTCCTTGAACGGCGGGATGCCGTCGAGGACGTATTTCGGCTCGTAGTCGGGGTGCGACACCGTCATGTCGAAGCCGCCCTCGGCCGTCGGGAGGCGCGCGCGGTAGCGTCCCTCCGCGTCGGTTCCCGTCGCCGCGCGGTGGCCGGTGGCGGGGTCGGTGAAGATGATCTCGACGTCGGGGACGGGCTTGAGCGTGACGATGTCGAAGACGGTCCCCTGCACGCGCAGCTCGCGCGGCTTCGTCTTCGTGGTCATGATGATGGGGACGTCCTCGGGGTCGGGCGAGGCCCGGCGAGCCGCATCGGCCGTCCGCTGTCCCGGCGCCTCGCGCCGGTCGGCGGCGGGCTTCGGAGCGGGCGGCGCGGGCCTCGCGGGCGCCGGCGTCTCCTCACGGGCGGCGGCGGAAGGAGCGGAAGGGGCCGGAGCCTGCGCCGCGGGATGGGCGGTGAGGACGGGGATGTTCGGGTCGTTGGCGGGCCGTCCCACGAACCAGATCCCGGCGCCGATGAGCGCGGCCGCGCCGGCGTAGAGGATCGCGGGCGGCACGAGCGGAGGCGTGCTCGGAGGCATGACGGCCGGCGGCACCTCCGCGTAGGGCGTCGGCTCGTAAATGGTCGCCGGCGGGACGCTCTGCGGCGGAGGGGGCGGGGGCTCCGCGGGGCCCGGCGCCGCCTTGCGGGCGGCGGGCGGCGGCGCGGCGCTCTGAGCGGCGTCCGGCGTCGGGGTGAAGAGTCTCTTCTGGGGGACGGTCGAGAAGTCCTTGCCGCAGAAGGGACAGACGTCGTCCTTCTCTTCGACGGGCTTCGAGCAGCCTGGACAGCGGTTGACGAGCATGGGGTCTCGCCCCATTATAGCGACTCTTGACCGCATAATATGCACCTGCTGGGAGTCCGTCCGAGTAATAGCGCCCGTGCCGGAGGCCCGAGGTCGAGGAAAGCGCAAGGCGCGACAAGCGAGGATAGCTGAAGCTATCTGAGCGCGAAGCAACGCCGCGATTTCCCGAGATCGGGCCTCCCGCCTCTCTTGATATACTCTACGGAGAGGCGGGTCGCGCGCGATCGGGCTGCGCCTTCGTCCCAAAGAACCGAACGGCGTTGCTTTGGGACGTCCCGAACGCCTCGGCTCGCTCCGACAGCGCGCGGCCGGCATGGACGCTATTACTCGGACGGACTCCTGACATCCTCGGGAAGGGGGGAACACAGATGAATACATCGGCTTTGACGGGAATGTTCTGCGCGCTGCTCGCGGTCTCCGCCGCGGCGCAGCCCGCGCCGGAGGGGCGACCGGAAGGGGGAGAGCCGCCCATCCTCGGCGAGCGGTTCCAGGAGACCCTGGGAACCGCGCTCAAGTTCAGCGCCGAGCAGAAGAAGGGCGTCTCCGCGGCCATGGAGTCGGCCCGGCCCGCGCTGAAGGCCGAGTTCGCGAAGCTGCGCGAGGCGCAGAAGAAGCTCGAGGAGCAGGCGCAGAAGTTCAAGTCCATGGAGATGGACCTGCGCGAGAAGATCCGGGCCCAGCTCCGCAACGAGCAGAAGGAGCGCTTCGACGAGATGATGCAGCGCATGCGCGAGGGCGGCCGACGGGGCGCGGCCCGCGGCGAAGAGACTCCCTTCGGCGGCGCCGCGCGCGAGCGCGAGTTTCCGCCCGAGCGCTGGGAGGAGAATCCCGAGCGCGGCCGGCGCCAGCGACCGTCCCAGGGGGAGATGCAGGAACCTCTGCAGAACCCGCAGGGCTTGTAAGCCTCTGCGGCGTCAGGCGCCTTCCTTCGTCCAGGGGAAGGCGCCTGTTTTTGCTCCGGCACGGGATGAAGAAGCCCTCCCGTTTCCGGGAGGGCTTCTTCTTTCTCGGCACCGAGCGGACGGTGCCTCGCGGTCCTAATAGGACGTGTCGACCGGCACTCCGGGACCCATCGTCGACGAGAGCGTGATGCTCTTGATGTAGACGCCCTTGGAGGCCGACGGCTTCATCTTGGTGATGAGGTCGAGCACGACGCGCGCGTTCGCCTCGATCTGCGCGGGCTCGAAGGAGACCTTGCCGATCGCGAGGTGCACGATGCCGTAGTCGTCGTTCTTGAACTCCACGCGCCCGCCCTTGAGCTCGCGCACGGCCTTGGCGACATCGAAGGTCACCGTGCCGCTCTTCGGGTTGGGCATGAGCCCGCGCGGGCCCAGCACCTTGCCGAGCTTGGCGAGGTCCTTCATGACGTCGGGGGTCGCGACGAGGACGTCGAAGTCCATGCGGCCCTTCGCGATCTCCTCGACGAGCTCGTTGGAGCCGACGAGGTCGGCTCCGGCGCTCTCCGCTTCCTTGATCTTATCGCCCTTCGTGATCACGCCCACGCGGCGGGACTTGCCCGTGCCGTGCGGGAGGATGACCGAGGTGCGGATGAGCTGGTCCGACTGCTTCGGGTCGATCCCGAGGCGGACGTGCAGCTCGACGGACTCGGGGAACTTCGCCGTGGCGTTCTTCTTGACGAGCGCGGCGGCTTCGGAGAGCTTGTAGGTCTTGCCCTCCTCGATGTTCTTCTGGCCGGCTTTCAATCTCTTTCCCATGGTCTCCTCCTCAGCCCTCGACGATCTCGATGCCCATCGACCGCGCGGTGCCCTCGACCATGCGGACGGCCGCATCGACGGTGCTCGCGTTGAGGTCCGGCATCTTGGCGGTCGCGATCTCCTTCGCCTGCTTGTGGGTGATCTTGCCGACCTTGTTCTTGTTCGGCTCACCCGAGCCCTTGGCGAGGCCCGCGGCCTTCTTGAGGAGCGAGGAGACGGGCGGCATCTTCGTGATGAAGGTGAACGACCGGTCCTCGTAGACGGTGATGACCGCCGGGATGGTCATCCCGGCTTCCATGGTCTTCGTGCGCTCGTTGAACTGCTTGCAGAAGTCCATGATGTTCACGCCGTGCTGGCCGAGCGCGGGCCCCACGGGCGGCGCGGGGTTCGCGGCCCCGGCCGGGATCTGCAGCTTGATCTGCGTCTTGACCTTCTTCGCCATACTACCTCCGTGACCTGTTGTCGTCCCCCGATTTTACGGGGGACTCGGTCGAGTTTCAGCCCGGGCGGCGCCAGCGGCGCCGCGCCCACGAGAAGACGAGCGCGGCCACCGTGACGAGCACGAGCACTTTCCAGAACGGGATGCGGTCGCTGCCGAAGACGACGCGCGTGAAATCGGAGGAGAAGATGCGGGGCCAGACCCAGCTCACGGCGGCGGAGATCAGGAGGATCTTGCCGAAAGCGAGCAGGAGCATGACGAGCAGCGCCGCCGCGAAGGTGAGCGCGGCGAGCAGGGCGCCGAGGGGGCCCACGCGCATGGCGCGGATCCGGAGGTCGTGAAGCGGCATCGCGCGTTGGAGGAGCTCGGGCATGTCAGCGGCTGAGCGCCGGCTCCTTGTCCTCCGTCTTCTTCGGCGCTCCGGCGCTCGGGGCCGCGGGCTTGGAGCCGAAGGAGTGCCAGGCGAGCGACATGCTCGCGCCGAGGGTGCGCAGCGGCTCGCCGAGAGTGTGGGAGACCATGCGCGCGCAGCCGATGGCGCAGCCCGGCTCGCAGGGCTTGTGGCGGTCGTTCTCGCGCAGGGCGGCCGGGGTCAGCTTCTCGAGGGGGACGCGCCACTCGCGCTGCTGGGCGCACCACTGCGCCTCGCCGCGGCCGTTGACGTAGAGGAACTTGAGTCCCGCCAGGCACTTCCAGGGGCGGGAGAAGTCCCCGTCGAGCATCTCCTTGAGGTGCTCGCCGTAGAAGTTGACGCCCTCGAAGACGCCGTAGCGCTCGAGCAGTTCGAGGTACTGGCGTCCGCGGATGGCGATGCGGCCCCCGGGGCCGTGCTGGACCGAGAAGCCGAAGGAGAAGGGGAGGTCCTTGAGCGCGGCGCGGAAGGCGTCGTACTCGGCGACGGTGCGCTCGCAGAGCACCGTCTGGACTTCGACGGTGAAGCGGGCCTCCTCGGCGAGCAGGCGCAGCTTGGGGAGCACGGACTTCAGGGCCTTCATGGACAGCGCCGTCGGGTCGACCGAGTCCACCGAGACCTGCATGAAATCGAGGCCGGCGGCGTTGAGCGCGCGGATGTTCTCGCGGGTGAGGAGGAAGCCGTTGGTGATGACCGTCGCGAGGTTCGAGCCGCCGCGCTTCGACTTCGCGTGCTCGACGAGCGCGGGGAGGCCGGGGTGCATCAGCGGCTCCCCGCCGAGGAAGTCGTAGACGAGGACGCCGAGGGCGTCGAGCCGGTCGACGCGGCTCTTGAGCTCCTCGAGGGAGGGCGCCTTCGCTCCGGCCGCGTATTCGTCGCAGTAGGAGCAGCGCAGGTTGCAGTCGTCGGTGACGATGACCTGCGCGTAGTAGGGGCGGCCGTCGACGACGCGCTTGGACGAAGTGACGAGGAAGCGCGCGTCGACGGGCATGGCTACAGCTTCTCGACCTGGAGGAAGTCGAGCTCGACGGGGGTCGGCCGGCCGAAGATCGTGACCATGGCCTTGAGCTTGGCCTTCGGCTCGTTGACGTCCTCGACCACGCCGATGAAGTGGCGGAAAGGGCCCTCGGTGATGCGGACGTTCTCGCCCTTCTCGAACTGCACGGCCGGGCGGGGCTTGCCCGCGGCGGTCTCGTTGGTGAGGTCGATGATCTGGGTGATCTCTTCGGGAGGGAGCGCGCGGGGGCGCGGTTCGCCGAGGAAGCCGGTCACGCCATTGATGTTCTTGACGGCCCAGTAGGTCTCGTTGTCGACGATCATGTCGAGGAGGATGTAGCCGGGGAAGAACTTGCGCTTCTTCTCCGCCTTCTTGTTCTTCTTGACCTCGACGACGGTCTCGGTGGGGATGAGCACCTGGAAGATCTTGCCCTGAAGGTTGTCGGCCTGGACCCGCTGGTCGATGAGACCGCGGACCTTGTCTTCCCAGCCGGACTGCACGTGGACGATGTACCAGCCGCGTTCCATGTTGTCTCCTATCTGCCGGTGCCGAGCAGCGCGCCCAGGATCATCGAGAGCACGAAGTCGACGCTGCTGATGTAGACCGAGAGCACGAGCACGAGCACGAGGACGACCACCGTCGAGCCGACCGCCTGCTGGCGGGTCAGCCATGTGGCCTTCTTGAGCTCGGACCAGGCTTCCTGCAAGAATTTCATCGGGTTCATCGCATCCTCATCTGTGTCGTGCGTCTCGTCAAAGTGCGGGGGCGCTAGGACTTGAACCTAGATTGACGGTTTTGGAGACCGCTATCCTAGCCAATTGGATGACACCCCCATCTGTCGCGTCCCGTGCCTTCGGCCGGGAGGCTACGTTCGGCTTCGCCGAACATTGCCCCTCGCGCTGTCGAAGCGCTCGGCGCTCCCCACAGGATGGGCTCCGCCCCTCCTATGGCGCGTCGGCAAGCGTGCTTTGCTGGCCTTGCCGCGCTGTGACCTCCCCGCCGGGCAGCGGCACCCGGAGCGGAAGACTTTTATACGGCGTTCCCGGTTGGCTTTCCGGTCCGGCCGTCCCGTCCGCACGGCGCTCCAAACGGAGTGCGGATCCTGCGTCGAGGCCGTCCGGCCCAAACCGGACGACGGCGGCGGACGCTTCTTCCGCCGCGATGCCCCGAGGTCCTTCGCGTGAGGGCGCCGGCTTCGCCGGCGCGCTCGAGATTGTTAGCGGGTCCCTGCGACGATCCGCTGGCGCCGCCCCCCCGCCTCATGAGGCGGGGGGGACGGCGCGCGGCCTACTTGACTTCCTTGTGGGGAGTCTGTTTTCGGCACTTGCGGCAGAACTTCTTCACTTCCACCTTGTACTGACGCTTCTTCCCGTGCTGGAAACTGTAGTTCTTGTTCTTGCACGTTCCGCACGCCAGGATCGTGACGACTCGGTCTCCCATGGCGTTACTCGAGGATGTCGCCGACGACGCCGGCGCCCACGGTATGCCCGCCCTCGCGCACCGCGAAGCGCAGGCCCTTCTCCATGGCGATCGGCATGATCAGCTTCACCAGG
>JBAZVI010000010.1 GCA_041660925.1 Elusimicrobiota bacterium | reverse complement strand
TGCTCCTCGCTCACATAGCGGGGCTATGCTCGCTCGTCGCGCCTTGCGCACGGCTCAGGCTTGGGCCTCCGGGGAATACGCTATTACGCGGACGGACTCCTAGCGCTGCAGGGCACCCCCGAAAAATCCTCCCCTCTTCTGTCCCCGGGTGACCGGACTAAGGTGTCCCCAATCGTCCGGTCTGCGGCACTATGGAGCCGGGGTGCCGGCGAGGGGGCGGGGGAGAGGGTCCGCCCCGAGCAGCGACATGTTATACTCTGATAGCTCCTCTCTCGGGGCGGCCATGCGCATCCTCCTCTTCTCCATGCCGGACGCGACGCACCCGCTCTATCCGCGCTTCTGCCGGGCGCCGAACCTCGGGCTGGCCTCGCTCGCCGGGATGCTCAAGGGCGACGCCGACGTGCGCGTCGCCGACCTCGTCCTGCGCCGTGAGGACGTCGCCGGCGCCGTGCGCGAGGCCCTGGAGACGGTGAAGCCCGACCTCGTCGGCCTCTCGGCGATGACCTTCCAGTACTACACGGCCACCCGCGTCGCGGGGCTCGTGCGGGCCTGGAACCCGGACGTCCCCATCGTGCTCGGCGGCTATCACGCCACGATGTCCTACCGCGACATCGCCGCCGGAGACCCCCTCCTCTTCGACTTCATCGCCCGCGGCGAGTCCGAATACACGCTCCTCGAGCTCGTGCGCGCCATGGGCGCGGGGCGCACGCGCTTCGAGAGCGTCGCCGGCCTCAGTTGGCGCAGCGGCTCGGAGTACGTCCACAACGCCGACCGCGCCCTCTCCCCCCTGCGCGAACTGCCCCCGCCCGACCGGCGCAGCCGGCTCTGGAAGGGCTACCGCATCCACGGGATCGGCTTCGACACCGCCGAGACCTCGCGCGGCTGCACCATGCCCTGCAACTTCTGCAGCATCACGAAGATGTACGGCCGCAGCTTCCGCGCCTTCCCCATGGACCGCATCCTCGCCGACTTGTCGGAGGCCGCCGACCTCGGCGCCGAGGAGATCTTCTTCACCGACGACAACCTCACCCTCTATCCCGAGCACCTCGACCGGGTCTGCCGCGCCCTCGCCGCCAGCGGCCTCAAGAAGCGCCTGCGCTTCTCGACGCAGGCCTCGGTCGCCGGGCTCGGCCGGGACCTCTCCGTCGTCGGCCGCATGGCGGAGGCCGGCTTCAACCTCGTCTTCCTCGGCATCGAGAACGTCACGCGCCGCAACCTCCTCGCCTACCGCAAGGGCGACAGCACGGCCCTCGTCGGGGACGTCCTCGCGGAGCTGCGCCGCCACCGGATGATGGTGATGGGCGGCTTCATCCTCGGCTCCCCCGACGACCGCGAGGAGGATCTCCTCGAGCAGTTCCGCTTCATGGACGAGCAGGCCCTCGACAGCTACCTCGTGCAGGTCCTCACCCCCTACCCGGGCACGCCCATGACCGAGGACCTCGAGCGACAGGGCTTCGTCGTCAACCGCGACCTGCGCCGCTACTCGGGACACTTCGCGAACGTCCGCACCCGCCACCTGAGCTCGCGCCGGCTCGACTTCCTGCGCTGGAAGCACTTCCCCTATTACCGCAGCGTGCGCTGGTTCCGCAAGGCGATGGGCCCGCGGCTCTTCCCCCTCGCCGTGGCCCTCGAGGTCATCGCGCGCACCCGCGAGGGTCTCGTCGAGAAGGCGCTCAAGCGCCTGGTCTCGGAAGATTACGCCTTCAAGCGCTACATGCGCCGCTACCTCAAGGACAACCTCTTCTTCGGAGAGGAGCCGGACCTGCGCTGGCCCGACGACGAGCCGACCCCCGCCCCCCGGCGCCCTCGGGAGCCCGCCGTCGCCTCCCCCGTCTGAAAACGGCGCGAAAAACGCTATAATCACTCCTCTTTATGGGCATCCTGCATAATCGCGAAGAACTCATCCCCGTGACCTGCGCGGTCCTCTCCGACGAGGACCGCCGCGAGTTCTTCGGGAAGGTGCGGCGCAAGGCCGGCAAGACCGAGCGCATCGCGCAGGCCTGCTCGGTCACGCCCGGCGTCGTCGCCGACTGGATGAGCGGCAAGTCGCTCGTCCCCTACCACGCGCTCATGCGCATGGCCCAGGAGTTCGCGATCGACCCGCCGCAGGTCACCGAACTGCGCCGCGAGTACCAGCCCGTGTTCCAGACCCTTCCCGCTCCGCGCCCGGCGGCTCCGCCGCCCGCGCGCCGGGAAGCCCAGCGCGAGCCCCGCCCCGAGAAGCGCCGCGAAGGGGCCCCGCGCGGAGCCGAGGGCCGGCGAGCCGAGAGGTCCTCTTCCCGGCGCGAGCGTCCCGCGCGCGGGACCGACGCGACGCGCCGCGAGGGGACCCCGAGCGGAGCCGAGGGGCGCCGCAAAGAACGGTCCTCCCCGCGCCGTGAACCCCGCCAGAAGGCGGCGGGCCGAGAGGAGTCTCAGGGACGGGGCCGCAGGCAGCCCGAGCGCAAGGCCGCTCCCCGCCAGGATCCGAAGGTCCCCTCCGGAAAGACCAAGTACTCCGACCGCCTCGCCTACTGGACCGGCGCCCTTCTCGCCGCCGGCCGCCGCGCCGACGACGGCGTGCGCTTCCAGGCCGACCGCGTCATCGGACAGAACTTCGCCGCGACCTGGGCCCGCCTGACCGACCAGCTCTTCGAGGTGAAGCCCCAGCTCTCGCTGAGCGAGGACCACCACTGCCAGGTGGCCTTCCTCCCCATCGACGCGTGCAGGGACTTCGAGGCCCGGCTCGAGCTCAAGCTCGGCGCCGAAGCCCCCGCCGCCCCGCGCTGGACCTGGTCGAACCCCGACTGGAAGGCCGCCTTCCTGCGCGGGGTCGTGGACGCCTCCGCCCATTTCCACCGCACGCCCTCGCTCAACCTGCTCGGGCTCTCTGAACAGCTGAGAGGCTCGGCCCAGAAGATCCTCGCCTCGCTCGGCTACCCGCCCAAGCAGAAGGAGGACGGGACCATCCTTCTCGAAGACGCCGGCCTCGTCGAGAAGTACTTCGAGACGATCGGCACCGAGAACCTCAAGCTGCGCGACCAGTTCAACGCGTGGAAGCGCTCGCGCAGCGGCGAGCCCCGTCCCGGCGGCCGGACCCGGCGCGGCGGTCGCCCCGAAGGAGCCCCGGAGAACACCGGCTCCTCCGCCTCTCCCGCCGCCGAGGTCTCCGAGGCGACGGCCGTCGTCGACGCCCCCGCTCCGGACGCCGCTCCCGTGCAGGAGTGGGCGCCGCCGAAGCTCGAACAGCCCTTTGCCGAACCGGCACAGCCGTTCCCGCCGACCCTCCCTGACGCAGACGCTACGCAGGACGATTCTTACTAGACTCTTCCCTACTGTCCCCCTCCCCCCACGGGGGAGGGCCGGGGTGAGGGACCTCTTAATAAGCTCTTGATCGTTCGCAGCACCCCATCCAGACCGCCCAACACGTCCCCATTCCGAAAGCGCACGACCCGATAGCCCCGGCCATTCAAGAAGGCGCTTCTCACGATGTCTTTCGACACGCGATGAGCATGCTGTTCTCCGTCCACCTCGATGATGAGTCGTTCGCTGACACAGCAGAAGTCGACGATCCATGGTCCGATGCAGTGCTGTCGCCGGAATTTCCGGCCGAAGAACTGCCTTGAGCGAAGGCGTCTCCAGAGGACGGCTTCAGCGAGGGATGGGGCTCTTCGCATGTAGCGAGCTTGGGAAAGAGAGAGGAACTCCATGCCCAGGATTACGCTTCATGTGTTGGAAAAGTTCCCCCCTCCCCTGCCCCCTCCCGTGGGCAAGGCACTGGTTCTCCCCCCTCCTGCCCCCCGAAGGGGGGCGACAGTAAGGAACTTTCATTGGGTGCTGATTTAGTAGAATCCCTATTGGAAGGGTGCGTGAGCGGTTGAAACGGACAGTCTCGAAAACTGTTAGGGATGAAAGTCCCTCAGGGGTTCGAATCCCCTCCCTTCCGCCAGTTTGAATGCCGCCCCGCCGAAAAGGCGGGGCGATTTTCATGGGAGGGCGAATCCTTGGAGCGCATCCGGACGATCGCACGGACGGTCTTGCCCCTGCTCCTGCTCGCCGCCTCGACGACGCGCCCAGCCGCCCAGGACCTCGAGCGCTACCTCTGCGAGGACGTCCGCCTTCCCTTCTTCTCCGCCGCGCCCCAGCCGGACGGCGCAGCGTCCTGCCGGCCGGTCCGCCCCAACGCCATCACCGTTCCCTTCCGGGACCCCAAGCCCGCGGGCGTCTTCCGACTCTTCGTCGTCGGAGAGTCGGCCGCCTCGATCCTCTACGGCGGACCCGGCGGCGACGCGTTCGAGCGGGAGGGCCGCGCGCTCCTGCACCCCGGCGAGCGCCTCGAGCACGTCAACGCCGGGATGGGCGCCTATGACTCCTCCCGCATCGTGAGCGTGGCGCGGGAAGCGCTGGAGCACTCCCCCGACGCGCTCGTCGTCTTGAGCGGGCACAACGAGGGCCGCGCGATCCTCTGCGGGCGCGCCGAACGCCTCGCGGCGCGCCTGCGAGAGGGCCTCCTGCGCCTGCGCGCGCTCGTCGACGACGAGACCGCCCTGCGCCGCGCGCGCCGTCTGCGACGCCATGAGGACTCCCTGCGCGCGATGATCCGCGCCGCCCGCGCGCGGCGCGTTCCCGTCGTCCTCTGCACTCTCCCGCTCGACGCGCGCCTGCCCCCCTCCCCCGAGGAGCTCGAGTCGGCCGCGGAGCCGGAGCGGGCCTCCGCCTCGACGAACGCGCTCATCGCGCGCGTCGCACGAGAGGAGGGCGCCTGCCTCGCCGACCTCCACGCGGCCTTCGCCGCCTCGCCGTGCGCGGCGGCCTTCGCCGACGGCGTCCACTGGTTTCCGCGCTGCAATCCGCTGGCCGCCCACGTCGTGCTCTCCGCCCTCGCCGCCTGCCCCGTCGGAGCCGGCACCGCCCTCTCCGCCGGTCCCGCGGCCTTGGCCGCCGCGCGCGCGCGGGCCCTCGCCGACGCCGCGTCGAAGACGAGCGCGCGCGAGGAATCCGGGACGGTCCTGCTCTACGCCCTTTCCGCCCTCCAGGTCCAGGCGCACTTGGGAACGCCGGGGGCGCTCTCCGAGCGCGTCCTGGCCCTCCTCTCGCGCGCCGAAGCCCTCGCCCCCGGTCCGTTGCGGGAAGCCGCGCGCTCCGAAGCAGGCCTGCGGAACGCCGTCCGTGAGAGTTTCTTCGTGCACACGCTCCAGTCGGACTCCGCCGCGATCTATCCCCTGTACCTGCGCCACCTCGAGGCGCTGCGCAAGCGCAGGTAGCATTTGCCCCCGCCGCGGATACTATTGGATAATCAAGTCACTCAGGAGAATACCCATGGTCTGGAATCCGATTCAGAAGCTGAAGGACAAGCTCACCGGCAAGGCCGAAGAGACCGCGCCCGCCTCGAACGTCGTCTCCCCGGCGATGGCCAAGGCCGCGGCCGCGGCCGCCGGCGGTCTTCCGGACATGAAGGAGCTCGAGAAGAAGGGCCTCATGCGGCAGTTCTTCCGCCACTGGAAGGACCCGGCCTTCCTCAAGCAGCTCCAGTCCCTCGCCGCCCTCATGAAGAAGGACGGGGTCGACGTGAAGGATCAGGCCGCCGTGAAGGTCTGGATCGAGAAGCACCAGAAGGAGCTGGCCTCCGGCGAGCTCACGAAGGAAGCCGAGGTCGCCAAGCCCAAGACCGTCGTGAACACGGGCCCCGACGTCGGCCGCAACGACCCCTGCACCTGCGGCAGCGGCAAGAAGTACAAGAAGTGCTGCGGAATCTCTAAGTAGCCTCGCCGCAGACCCCAAGAGAAGACGCCCGCCGAAAGCGGGCGTCTTCTCTTTTCAGTCTTTCGTCCGGCGGCGCGTCGCCTTGGCGGCGACGCGGTCGAAGATGAAGTCGGGGGTGTTCCTCAGGATGTACTTCACGAAGTGCGAGAACGGCCAGGGGAAGTGCACGACCGTGCGCCGCGCCTTGATGCCTTTGATCATGACGCGCACGGCGTCCGCGGGCTCCATGAGGAAGGGCATGTCCTGGGGTTTCCAGCGCGCGGTCAGCTCCGTGCGCACGAAGCCGGGACAGACCGTGACGACGTCCACGCCGGTGCCGCGCAGGGCCGTGCGCAGAGACTCGAGGATGGCCGTGAGCGCCGCCTTGCTCGAGCCGTAGGGCCCGGAGTGGGGCAGGCCGCGGTAGCCCGCCAGGCTCGAGACCCCGACGAGGACCCCCGCTCCCGCCGCGCGCATGCCGGGCAGGACCTCCTCGATCCAGTTCAGGACGCCGAAGACGTTGGTCTCGTAGACCTCGCGGTAGTCGGAGACCGCGAAGCGCTCGCGCGCGCTGCCCGACTTCGAGATCCCGGCGTTGAGGATCGCCCAGTCGAGCCCGCCGAAGCGCTCGCGGACCGCCGCGCCGTGGCGCGCGACGGCCGCGCGGTCCTCGACGCCGCCGACGAGCTCGAGCACCTCGGAGGCGCCCGCCTCCCGCGCGAGGGCCGCGGTCTCCCTCAGGCGCTCGGCGCGCCGGCCGGTGAGCGCGAGCCGGCAGCCCTCCCGCCCGAGCTGGACGGCCAGCTCGCGGCCGAAACCCGAGCTCGCGCCGGTGATCAAGACCCGCAGTCCCATAAAGACCCTCCGGACCCCGCCCACGGGGTCCGGAGCGCATTATAGACATTATGACCCGGCATGCCCCCGGGGGATCCGCGGCTACCCGGGGACGAAGAGGACGCCGACGTTGCGCTCGACGCCGAGGTAGTGGCTCACGGGTCCCAGCTTCGTGCGCAGACGCGCGAGCGCCGTCTCGATGATGGGGACCGTGCCGTCGCGGAGCTCCGACTGAGCGAAGCCCCCGATCTCCAGCTGGAGCTCGCGCCAGGTCACCGTGCGGGGGCTGCGGCGCATGAGGTAGGAGAGGAAGTCGAGGTCCTGGCGGGTGAGCCGCACCGGCTCCCCGTCCACGAAGGCGAGGCGGCGCAGCGGGTCCACGCTGAGGCGCGGGGCGCTGAGCGGAGCGTTCCCGTCCTCCTTGAGCCGGCGCAGGAGGTTGCGCACGCCGGTCGGGATGTCCCCCCAGCCCTGCTTCCCTTTCACGAGGTAGCCGTCGGCCCCCTCGCGCAGGCAGAGGGCCTCGAGGTCCAGGTCGTCCTTCGCCGTCAGCATGAGGATGGGCACGTCGCCCGTGCCGGGCAGGGAGCGCAGGATGCGCAGCGCCTCGAGGCCGTTGAGCTTGGGCATCGCGTAGTCGAGGAGCACGGCGTCGGGCCGGGCCTCGAGGACGTGGAGGATGGCGATCGGCGCGCTCAGGGCCGTGCGGGGCGCGAAGCCCTGCAGGCGGAAAGCCGTCGAGAGCCCCTCGAGCTGCCCCTCGTCGTCGTCGATGAGGAGGACCGTCGGCGCGCTCAGCTCCCGGCGGACCGCCGGGGAGGGCTCGAGGAGCATGCGCGCCGCGATGAGCAGCTCGCCGACGGGCTCGTCCTTCTGGAAGTAGGTGTCCGCGCCCGCCTGCAGCAGCTCGATCTTGGTCCGGACGTTGTGCTCGTAGGTGGTCCCGGCGATGATGCGGGTGGAGGCGCCGCGCGCGGCCGCGCGCACGGCCCGGCAGAGCGCGACCCCCCGGGGACCGTCCGAGAGGTCGAGGTCGAGGGCGACGAGCGCCGGCGCCTCGCGCGCGATGAGTTCGAGGAGCTCGGCCCCGCTGCCGGTTTCGAGCACGCGCGGGGAGAGCGGCTTCAGGCAGCGCACCAGCATGCGCCGCGTGAGGTCATGGTCTTCGGCGACCAGGATGAGAGGCGAGTCCGGTCTTTCGGCCATGGGCCGCGCGCCACCACGAACGCGCACTCATATATATAGACCCGGGCCCGGGTTTGCGCAAGGGGAATCTGTGACCGAAGTCACAGCCGGCCGCCGCCGGGTTCAGACGGTCCGGACGGGCGGCGCGGGGAACCGCACGGCGAACGTGGTCCCCCCCTCCGAGGAGCTCTGGATCTCGACGCTCCCCCCGTGGGCTTCGACGATGCGGCGCACCATGGCCAGGCCCACGCCCATGCCGCCGGTCTCGCGCGTCATATGCTCCGCGACCTGATAGAAGCCCTCGAAGACGCGGTCCTGCTCCTCTTTCGGGATCTCCGTGCCCGTGTTGAAGAAGGCGACGCGGGTATCCTCCGGAGAATGCTCGAGCCGGACCCGGATGCTCCCATCGTTATGGTTGAAGCGGACCGCGTTCTGCAGGAGGCGGCTGAAGGCCTGACGCAGCAGCCCGGCATCGGCCGAGAGCAGGCGGCGCTCTCCGCCCATGGAGAGCTCCACGCTCAGGTTCCGCTCCGCGCTCGCCGGGCGATTCTCTTCGACGACCTCCTCGAGGAGCTTGAAGAGGTCCGTCTCCTTACGCTCGATCTCGAGGCCGCTGGCGGCCACGTGCGCGAAGAGGAGCAGGTCCTCGACGCTCCCGCGCAGGCGCGCGAGCGCTCCCCGGGGCTGCTCGGCGAGCTTCCGCCCCTCCCCCCCCGCCTCGCCGGCGAGGAGCTCGGCGGCCATGCCCGCGATCGAGAGCGGCGTGCGGAGCTCGTGGCTCACGCGAGCGAGGATCGCCGTCTTCACGCGCTCCACCTTGCGCAGCTCGGCGTAGGCGTCCTCGAGCTCTCTGCGCAGCGCCTTCTCCCGGTCGAGCTCGCGGCGCATGCGCCGCAGCTCCAGGAGGCGGCGCGCGACGTTCTGGAGATGGTCGAGCTTGAACGGCTTCACGAGATAGTCGAAGGCGCCGCTGCGCAAGGACGGCAGGGCGCTCTCGAGCGAGGGCGCGCCGGTCATCATCACCACGTCCAGCTCCGGACGGCGGGCGTGAAGGTCCTCGATGAAGCGCACCCCCGCGGAGGCGTCCTCGAGCTGGATGTCGGTCAGGACGAAGTCGAACTCCTCTCGGCCGAGGAGCTCCCAGGCCTCCGCGGTCTTCGAAGCCGTCGATACGCGCAGCCCCGTCGTCTCGAGGGCCCGCCGGCAGAACTTGAGGATGGAGGGGTCGTCGTCGACGATGAGGGCCGCGCCGGAGAGTCCCTGAGTTTCCTGTCCCATCCTCTGGAGAGCTTAGCAGTAAATGTAACAAACAGAAACGGCCCCATGAGGGGCCGTTTCTCGCGGGACCCGAAGCTTCGGCCTATTTCTTCTGGGCCAGCAGCTTCTCCATCTCGTCCATCGTCGCGTTCATCTCCTGGATGGCCGCGTTGAACGGGCCCGAGGTGTTCATGTCCACCCCGGCGTCCTTGAGGAGCTCGATGGGGTACTTCGACGAGCCCGAGGAGAGCATCTTGAGGTAGGCGTCGCGGCTCTTCGTCGTCGGCTTCTTCGCCGCGGCGTCGGCCCGCATGTTCGCCGCGATCTGCGCCGAGGCCGTGATGCTCGTCGCGTACTGGTAGACGTAGAAGTCGTAGTAGAAGTGCGGGATGTAGGCCCACTCGATGCCGTAGAGGTCGTCGATCTTGCAGACTCCCGCGGCGTCGCCGTAGTACTCCTTGAGCAGGCCGCGGTAGAGCTCCGTGAGCTTCTCGCCGGTCAGCGGCTCGCCCTTCTCCGAGAGCTCGTGGATGCGCAGCTCGAACTCGGCGAAGAGCGTCTGCCGGAAGAGCGTCGTGCGCAGCCCGTCGAGGTAGCTCCCGAGCAGGAAGAGGCGGGTGTCCTTGTCCTTGGTCTTCGTGAGCATGTGGTGGAGGAGCAGGTTCTCGTTCAAGGTCGAGGCCACCTCCGCCACGAAGATGCGGTAGTCGTGGGTCGGATAGGGCTGGTGCTTGTCCGAGAGGAAGGTGTGCATCGAATGCCCGGATTCGTGGGCCAGCGTCGAGACCTCCTCGTAGCTCCCGGTGAAGTTCTGGAGCTGGTAGGGGTGCACGCCGTAGGCGCCGGTCGAGTAGGCGCCGGCCTTCTTGCCCGTCGTCGGCATGAAGTCCACCCAGCGGTTCTCGTAGCTCGTCTGGAGGTCCGCGGCGTACTGCGGTCCCAGAGGCGCCACGGCCTTCAGGACGAGGTCCTTGGCCTCCTCAGGGCTGTACTTGAGGTCGATCTCCTTGAGGATCGGCGCGTAGAGGTCCTCGTAGCGCAGCACGTCGACCCCCATCATGCGCTTTCGCAGCTGGAGGTAGCGGTGCAGCGTGGGTAGGTTCTTGTGGACGTCCGCGATGAGCTGCGTGTAGACGCTCGGCTGGACGTTGGAGCCGAAGAGCGCCGCCTCGAGGCAGCTCGAGAACGTGTGGACGATCTTGTCGAAGACGTGCGTCTTCACGTGGGCGTCCAGCGTCGTCCCCAGAGTGCGCTCGAAGTCCTTGTGGCGCGCCCAGAACGCCTGGAAGACCTTGGTGCGGTCGCCGCGGTCGGTCGCGGCTCGGTACTCGGTGTAGGCCGAGGCGTCGAGGCGGACCTTCTTGCCCGAGGAGAGCGTCACCTCGGGGTACGGCATGTCCGCGTTGGTGAAGGTGTTGTAGACGTTGGAGGCGCCCTGCGCCATGGCCGCGGCCTCGGCCGCGACCTTCTCCTCGGGGGCGCTCATCGTGTGGGGCGCGGCGCGCAGGATGTCGTCGAGCCACGGGACGTAGGGCTTCAGGCGCGGCTCGGCCGCGACGAAGCCGCGGACCTTGGCCTCGCCCAGGGCGAGGACTTCGGGACGCAGGTACGCCGCCGCGGACACGAACTTCACGACGAGGTCCTCGGAGACCTGCTTCATCTCGCGGGGCCGGTTCTCCCGGGTGTCCTCGTCGCTGCGCATCGAGGCGTAGGTCTGCAGCCGCGCGAGGTCGCGGTCGAGGTCCATCAGGGTCGAGAGGGCCGTGAAGAAGCCCTCGGCCGAGACGCCCAGCTTCCCCTGGAACTCGGCGAGCTTGGGGATGCGGGCGGCGATGTCGTCCTTCTGCGCGGTCCACGCCGCCTCGTTCGCGTAGAGGTCGGCGGTGTTCCACTTGTACTTCTCGGGGACGCCGGCGCGCTCATCGGCGCCGGACGTCGAACTCAGGGAGGTTAGGATGGCCATAGCGAGGAGGAGGGAGGTCCAGCGGGATCGGTTCATGCGAGGCTCCTCATCCGGGGTTCCGTCGGAGCCGGATGTACCCCGACGATAGCAAATCTTCTAGAGCCCATCCGGAAGCCTCTTTTGTGACGAAATCGCGGGTTTCGGAGCGAGACGCGGCGCGCAGGGGCGCGGCGTAGCAGGGCTACGCAAGCCCCGAGCAACAATGTCGCAGCCCGAAAGCCGCGATTGCAGTAGAAATAGGTTTTCGGATGGGCTCTAGAGATGGAAACCGATGCCCGTCTCCACGTACGTGGAGCCCCGGATGTACTCGCCGGGGACCCAGCCCGTGTTCTTGCGCCCGGCCTTGAGCGTGAGGATGAACTCCTTCGGGTCGCCCTTGTCGCCGAAGCTCCGCACCGGCACCCTCAGACTGGCCCCATAATTGTAGACGTTGTGCAGGATCCCCACCTCGGCGGCCGACAGCGACGAGGTGTCGGAGATCCGGTTCACCATCGGCTGCTTGTAGAGCTGGCCGAACACCCCGCCGGTGACGCCCCCGCCGAGAGGGATGCCGTCCACGTCGACGCCGGCGCCCAGGCGCCGTTCGTAGCGGTTGTCGCCCCGGGTCCAGAACAGGTTCACAAGCGTCTTCTTATAGCGGAAGTAATTGTCCTGGATGTACTCGATGCCGAAAGGCGAGAGGTCGATCCGCAGGCCCGGCAGATAGCCCAGCTCCGTACCGGGGATCGGGATCATCGGGATGCGCGAGCGGTTCTGCGCGTGCCCGATGTAGTCCGCCCCGTAGCGGTAGGCCGCGACGAGGAAGACCGGGTCGAGGAACTGCAGTCGGTTGGCCCGCTTCAGGTCGGCGATCTTGAGTCGGTAATCCTCGACGTTCGCGACCCCGTAGCGGCCGGAGTTGAGGTCCAGGAGGTAGTTGCTGTAGTCCCCGGCGCTGCCGGTGTCCCCCAGGCACTGCGCCGGCGTCGTCCCGCCCGCGCCCATGTGGGAGGCCACGCAGGCCTGACCGGGCTCCCTCCAGTCCGTCTGCAGCATGAGCAGGCGGTGGAAGATGACGCCCGTCAGCTGCGCGGAGTTCGCCTCCCCCTCGACCAGGATCTTCTTGCCGGCGAAGTAGGCGAACTGGTTGTGCATCTCCCAGATCGTGCTGTTCGTCAGCATCCCCAGGTCCGCGCCGCCCCGACCGTTGGTGTTGTTCTCGGTCTGCGAGTCCAGCTCCTTGCCGCCGAAATAGACCGGCAGGACCTGGCTGAAGCGCTTGCTGACGAACCGGTGACTGCCGGGATAGTCGCGCGAGAGCTCCCGGGCCCGGGAGTCGTGGGCCAGGACGTGGTCGAAGTTCTGCGGCCCGACGAACAGGGCGAAATCGAGCATGGAGCTCGCCGTGCGCATGCCGATCCCGCGCAGGCCGCCCGTCTCGGTGCCGAAGCGCCAGTTGTCGACGTACGAGCTCTCGAGCTGGCGTTTGCCGCGCTGGACCCCGCGGAACGCCAGGTCGAAGTTGGTCACGCCCCAGTGGTTGATGCCGAAATAGTCGAGATGCGTGGGCTCGACCGAGAGGACCCAGTCCTCCCGGGCGAACGGCTCGGCGCGGAGCTCCGAAGGGACGGCGCCCAGGATGAAGACGACGAGGAGCGCGCGGGACAAGCGGCGCGATGAAGGCATGCTCAGAACGTCCACCAGGGCTCGACCTGCTGGCGGCGGTCGTGGGTGCAGTTGATGAAGACCTGTCCGGTCGCGGAGTCGTAGACGTAGGCGCCGCCGTCGACCTTGAAGTCGGGCGGCAGCGGCACCGTCACCGTCCCGCTCGCGATGAACGCGACCCCCTGCCCCCGGCGGACCTCGTACGCGTAGGTGCCGCCGGGATAGAGCAGGATGGGCGTCCGCTCCTCACGGCTCCAGAACCGGCGGTATTCACGCTCGCTCCCCTGCGCCCGGACGACCACTGCGAGGAGCTCCGTCTCCGGCGCGGAGGGAGGCGCGAGGTACGCTTCGGGCGGCAGGCGCACGCTCTCGACGGCGCTCGTCACGGAATGCCCGTCGAGGAGGTCGAGCGGCTTCGCGGCCAGAGCCTCCGCCGTCGCCGGGTAGGCTCCCTGCGCGGCCTTGAGTTCCTCCAGATGCATGCGCAGCTCGGAGAGCTGCCCCAGCATCCGCCCTTCCCGCCCGTAGGACTCGAGCCCCGCCAGCTTGGGGTAGACGATCATGAGGACGAACACGCTCCCCAGGTAGAGGCCCATCGCCGTGAAGTTGCGCTTGAAGCCGAAGACCGCCGCCAGCGCGAGCAGGAGGCCGTATCCCGCGTAGGCGGGAGCGGGACCGGCGTGGAACCCGTTGAACCCGACCACCATGACGACCAGGGGGATGAAGAGGGCTCCGAGGAGGACGAGGAGGTTCTTGAGGGTCGTCATGTCCTACTCAGGATATCAAACGGAGTTGTTTAAAAGGAGCGGCGGTTCGATTCCGGCACACCACCCTCTGAAAGTCGAAGGGGCCCCCTTTCGGGAGCCCCTTCGACTTTCAGAGTGGAGCGGGCGAGCGGAATCGAACCGCCGTCTCTACCTTGGCAAGGTATCCGGAAGAGCTTAACCCTTCTTGACCGTTTCGGTTCCCCGTCGGAGAACCGGCCTTTCCCCCTCCCCGCCGCTCACGGCTTTTAACGCTTTGGGATGGAGTTTGGACACCAGATGGACACCAAACGAAGTGTCTAGCGGGGGAGATGTCCGCTTTGTCGCAAAATTGCGTTATAGGATTCCAGAGACAATGTGCACTCGCAGAGAGCTTTCACCTGATCGCGGGAGAGCAGTTTCAACTGCTTCTTCATCTCCGATAGCAGACTGTCGTCAATATCGAAGTCCGAGCCGTGGGATACCATTGTCCAGCATCCCGTATACTGCCCATTCAGAAAGTATCTGAATATCCGGTGCTTCTTATCTGTGATTTGGAAACCTTTATTCTTGAGCCCGCGTTCTACGATACTTTTCCGAAGGGGCATCAGAGGGTTTAGGCTGGGAAAACCCTCTGGAAGGTCTCCCTAAGACGTGCTCCCAACCCGACAACAGAATCTTCCGCAAGAGAACGATATTCCTCTGCGAAGAATGCCGCCATGGATTTAAAATCCTCAACCGCGCCCTCGGGGGAATCCCCATGTGCATATATCGAAAGCGCCTCGTTTTCGGCAAAGAAATACTTCCCCTCTCGTCGGATTCTCACGCCGATCGGAACAGCGGGCCGGACGAGATTGTCCCCAATGCTTAATTCCCACAGCGGGACAATCATCTCTGAGGCAAGAAGATATGGGTTCGGAACATCATTGCCAACGCTCATTGATGAGGATGGCTGCTCTGCCCGTTGATAGCGTTCCGGGATACAGGGACTCAATTCAGCCAGCTCAGCGACCGGGCTCATAGAAGTGGCTTCCCTCTCAAGAAATCCCGATATTGGTCAGTGATAATTTTCTCGAAGAAGTTCTTCGTCTGACCATGACTCTCTTCAAGATACGCATTCCATTCCCCAGCATGCAGATTCTCAGTTTTGAAATAATCAAAGTCGAGCAGCAAGGCCTCTTCAGAAGAATTCTGCTCGCGTATGCCCTCAATGCGTGTCGTTATGTGCCCAGTCCCGAGATTCTGCACGAACCCGACCGAACAGAGATCGAATTTCTCACCCAGCCCTGGAGCAAGGAGGAATTGAGACTTCAAGAAACGCCCCACTGGGATCGATCCGCCCTCTCGTGCGAACGGGATTGCGTTAATATATCGCAACCCCACCCTTCGCAACTTCGTTACGCTAAAGCGTTTGCAGAAAAAATCGAAAATTGGGGACAACCTCTCCTGGAATCCACCAAAACCCTCATATTTCTTGCTGGAAAATGCGAGCAAATTCATCCCAGCCATAACAGTGAAGGCATTGTCCTCAGAGACAAAGTGGTACGTCCTGAATTTAAAGCTCTCACCCGCTGCAATCTCGGGGACTCGCAGAACAGGCATCGACGGCCGGAGGAATTCAGACAACTCGTCTCGATGGCACTCAACAACGAGATTCCCCGGGAAGCGAATCTCGAAAACTACTTCTATGAGAGGTGATTTGGGGTAGACTTCGTCGGCGCTGCTCATGCCTTGCAAATAGTGTAACACTTGATCCCAAAGCGCGCAATACTCGGGACCCACTGTTGGAGTACCGCTCAGAACTTCAGCTTCAATCCAGCAGCACCCTTCACCTCTCCGCCACGGCCCTTCTCAAAACTGAAGGTAAACTTCGCATCACCTTTGCCGACGGAAACCGATGCCCCCCACGATCCGCCAGTTCCTAGAGAAAAAGCTGTCTCGTGCCCATCTCCCTTGTAAACGATTTTCCCGCCAATCTTGTTGTCTACAAGATCAAGCTGAAAGGTGCTGTTCGGACAATCTGACGTGATTGTTCCCCGGAGTTTCCCGTTGGCATCATTTTCCAACGTCACCGAATGGTGGTCACCTTTGATTTTGATGCCGCCGGCAGGGATCTGGCCCTTAGTCAGGGTTGCGACGCCCCCTTTGAACTCGACCTCAATCCCGCGAGCATCCACATACGTCCCCTCAAACTTGCCATTCGAGGCGACGTTCAACTGAAGCCGATGGTTGTCCCCTGAGTGGGCGATAGTCCCCTCGACCTTGCCACCTCTGACCTGAAGCATCGCCCCCGCATTCTCGGAGAAGTTGTAGATGCCGCCCGCTGCAACCTTTCCGGTCGATGAATCGACAGCGATTTTTGCAATATGGTGGTCCCCTTGATGCTCAAGACAACCTGAAGTCTGCTGATCTTCTTCTGCCATTATGATAACTCCTCTGATAGATTACGACTGCCACCCGAAAAAGGTTTCCCCACCGTTATATCAGAACCTGGCGCCGACGGAGATGCGCTGCACGTTGCCGAGCTCTCCGAAGGGCGTGAAGGTGTAGTCGGCGCGGTAGTTGCGGATCTTGAGGCCGAAGCCGCCCCCGATTCCGCCCAGCGGCGAGCCGCCGCCGGTGGCGGTCCGCGCGGCCTGGCTGGCGTAGCCGGCGCGCAGGGCGAAACCCTGGATGAGCGAGTACTCGGTGCCCACCCCGACGCTCGTCCCCCCGTCGTTGGGCTCCTGGCGCACGTCTATGGCGATGCTGAGAGCCCCGACGAGCCGATAAGCCGCCCCCACCGAGACGGAGAGCGGCAGCGGATCGCGCTGGTCAAGGAACTTCATCCCCTGGCCCACGTTCAAGACCGAGACGCCCAGCGAGAGCGGCGTGGCGTCGAAGCGATGCACCGCCCCGAAGTCGGCCGCGAAGGTCGAGGCCTTGTCCGAGCCGATGGCGCTCTCGAGGTACTTCACGTTCATGCCGAAGCCGGTGTCCCCGTGGCTGGTGAAGCCCTTGAACATCCGGCCGAAGCCGAGGGTGAGCGCGGTATCCGAGGCCGTGAATCCGCTGGTGAGCCTGCGGTTCTCGTCGCGGCCCTCGAAGTTCCCGCTGCCCAGGCGCGCGGCGCTCACACCCAGCGTCCCGAACTTGAGCGGCTGGGCGAAGCCGAAGAAGTCGAAGGTCGTGTCCATGAGCCACTGCGTATGAGTGAATCCGACCTCGCGCTTCCCCAGCCCCGAGAGCCCGCCCGGGTTGTAGTAGAGCGCGTTGACGTCGTCGGCCAAGGCCGTGTAGGCCCCGCCCATGGCCTCAGGGCGGGCCCCGGTGCCGATCTTGAGGAACGCGGCGCCGGAATTCAGCGCGGCCGAGGCCGGCTCGGCCAGGAAGGCGACCAGGAGGAGGAGCTTGAAGTGTTTCATGGCTACCTCACCACCCCGAGCTTGCCTGTCTTGCGCAAGCTCCCCTGGCCCGCTTTCTTCGCCTCGATGGCGTAGAAGTAGACCCCGCTCGGGATGCGGCCTTCCCAAACGTACTCGAAAGCGTACTCCGGCCCGGCGCCGTCATCTACGACGCCCGGAGGTCCGGCCAGCTCATGCTCATGGACGAGCTTACCCGAGACGTCGTATATCCGGATGCCGAGCGTATCCGCCAGCCCGGTCTCCACATGGAAGGTCGGCTTCGCGCCGGCACGGGCCGGGTTCGGGAAGACGTAGACGTCGCGCAGGGCGAACTCCTCGCTCGCAGCCGAGGGCCGCAGAGCGGCCGCCATGGGCTGATAGAGCGAGAAGTGGTTGGTGCGGGCGCGCACCCGCTTGTTGACCTTGTCCACCTCGCTCAGGAGCGCCACCCAGTCCTTCGCGGCCGGGTCCCAATAGTGGACGGCGACCCCGTCCTCGCTCTGCCCGGGCGCCAGGTCCTTGGGCGAGTAGGGCAGCTCGATGAGCACGGGGGCCTTGAACTGCGTCCCCTCGGGTCCGAACTCGATGGCCGGGCCGGCCGGGGCGATGTCCCGCTTGGACTGAGCGGCCATGCGGACCCCTTCCTGCGCGCTGTCCGTGCGGCCCTTGGCGATGGTCAGTTCCTTGTCCGCCTCGAGCGCGTCGGGCGCGACCTGCACGGCCGCGCGCACCGGGGCTTCGACCCGGCCGCCCTCGGCGGCGGTCACGGGCAGGCGGGCCTCGAAGTGCCAGGCCGGGCGGGCGCTGAGCGGCGCCGCGCTGGTCGAGCCCAGGGCCGCACCGCCGACGGGCGTTCCCACGGTGAAGACGACCGCGTTGCTCTGGACGACCCCTCCGGTGGGCGCGCGCTCGACGAGGACCTGATGTTCGCCGGTGCTGAGCCCATCCGGCACGACGCCGACGATCCGGTGGTCCTGCCAGACGCTGAGCGCCGCCGGCGCGCCGTCGAAGAGCACGCGGGTGGCCGCACCGGAATAGGGTCCGAACCCCCCGCCGGTGAGCGAGAAGGCCGTCCCCCCCAACCCGCCGAGCGGGTCCATCACGTCGATGTGCGGCGCGAGGACCTCGAAGGCCTGCGGCTCGGCAGCCGAGTAGCCGCCGTCCGCGGTCAGCCGCTCGACCAGGAGCGTCGTCGCACCGACGGCCGCCGCCCCGGGCACCGTGCCCGAGATAGTCGTGTCGTTCCAGACTGAGAGCGCAGCCACCAGGTCCCCGAAGCGGACCCGCGTGTTCGCGCCGTTGTAGGGACCGAACCCGCTGCCCGTGATGGTGAAGGGCGCGCCGATGGGCGCCGAGGAAGGCGCAAGGTCCGTCACGGCCGGGCTGTTGCGCGTGAAGCTGAAGGCGTTGCTCGCCGTAACCCCGCCGCCCTGCTGGCGCTCGACGACCACCTCGCAGGTCCCCGTCGAGATGCCCGGGACCGTGCCTGAGATGGTGGTGTCGTTCCAGACCGAGAGCGCCGCGAGGGTCGCCCCGAACTTAACCCTCGTGTTGGCCCCATCGTAAGCGCCGAAGTCGCTCCCGGTGATGGTGAAGGGCGTCCCGATGGGCGCCGCGGAGGGCGTCATGCCCGCGATGGCCGCACCCGTCACAAGGAAGCTGACCGGGGCGCTCTCGCTGCTGCCGCCGTCCCCGGTCGTGCGCCGGACCACGACGGTCTGCTGCCCGGTCGAGAGCGCGCCAGGGATGACCCCCGTGATGGTGGTATCGTTCCAGACCGACAAGGAAGCCGCGACCCCGCCGAACAGGACCTGGGTCGCCGAGCCGTTGTAGGGCCCGAAGCCCGCGCCAGTGAGCGTGAACGCCGACCCGATCGGAGCGGAGGACGGACTCACCGCGGAGACGACCGGATTCTGCACGATGAAGGTCCCGGCCCCGGCCGAGCCGACGCTCTCACCCTGCTGGCGCTCCACGGTGACCGCGTAGCTGCCGACAGTGAGCCCGGGGATGGTCCCCGTGATGGTGGTGTCGTTCCACACCGAGAGGGGCGCCAGCGTCGTCCCGAAGCGGACCCGCGTGTTGGCCCCGTCGTAGGCGCCGAAGCTGGTCCCCGTAATGGTGAAGGGGACGCCGACGGGCCCGGTCGAAGGCATGAGCGAGGCCACGCTGCCGTCGGTGACCTGGAAGTAGACGGTGGAACTCTCGATGAGCCCGCCGTCGGCGGTAGTGCGCCGTACGACGACTCCGTGCTGGCCGGCCGTGAGGCCGGGCACGGTGCCCGTGATGGTCGTGTCGTTCCAGAGCGAGAGCGGCGCCGGCGTCCCGCCCACGAGGAGCACGGTAGCTGCCCCGTCATAGGGCCCGAAACCCGTCCCGATGACGTTGAGGGTGATCCCGATGGGGCCCGAGGAGGGCACCACGCTCTCGATGGAAGGGGCGACGACCGTGAAATCCATCGGCGCGCTCGTGACGCTGCCTCCGTCCGAGGTGCGACGCACGAGGACGATCTCTACGGCCCCGGGGACGATGCCGGGCACCGTGCCCGTGATGGTGGTGTCGTTCCACACCGAGAGCGATGCCGTCGTCCCGTTGAAGAGCGCCACCGTGTTCGCGCCGTTATAGGGCCCGAATGCCGTTCCGGTGAGCGTGAAGGGCGCACCGATGGGCGCGGAGGAGGGCGCAAGCGAGGCCACGGAGGGCGTCAGGACGGTGAAGTTCCCGCCCGAGACGCTCGTCGTCGTCGAGCCGCTCTGGCGCTCGATGCGCACGGCGTAGACCCCGGCCGCGAGGCCGGGCACCGTGCCCGCGATGGTCGTGTCGTTCCAGAGCGAGAGCGGAGCGAGCGTCGTCCCGAACTTGACCCGGGTGTTGGCCCCGTCGTAAGTGCCGAAGCCGCTGCCTGTGAGCGTGAAGGGCATCCCGATGGGCCCGGTAGAGAGCGCGAAGTGCCCGCCCGACATGCCGGCCAGCATGAAGATGGAGGCGATGTGCGAGATGGGCGCGCTCACCGTCTGAGCGACTTCATCGCGGGTCTGCGGCTCCACGCGCACGAGCGTGCCGTTCTCGTAGTGGTAGATGGCGACGTCGGAGGGCGTGAGGCCCATGTCGGCCAGCGTCTGCGTCGAATAGCGGAAGACGAGCATGGCCGGCGGGTCGAAGGTCGCGCCTTCGGGTCCGAGGTTGTAGATCGAGGCCACCGGCTCGAGCCGCTGCTCCACGGCCGCGGCGAGCACGACGACTCCGGTGGACTGCGTCGTCTCGACCAAGGCCGCGGTCACCGGCTGATTCGCCGTGAAGCCCAGCTCCGGCGCGCCGCCGACCGTCACCGTGCTGCGCACGAAGGACATGACGCCGCTCAGCGCGGAGAGGTTCCCCGCCTTGTCCATCGCCTTGAGGGCGGCGTAAGCGGACGAGCCCACCCCTTCCAAGGTCACATAGTGCCGCGTCCCGGGCGCGACCGGGCTGGGGACGGACACCGTGCTCGCGTAGATGAAGTTCGCCTCGGTGAGCGCCTCGCTCGCGCGGGCCAGCATGAAAGACTCGAGTCCGGCACCCTGGTCGGTCGGCTCACTCCAGCTCAAGGTGATGGAGGACTCGAAGACGGAGGCAATGGACAGGTCGTTGACCGTCGCGGGCGGGTAGCTGTCGAAGTATGCCTGTGCGGTCTTGGTGGATTCGGCATTGCCCGCAAAGTCCATGCTGTAGAAGGAGAAGGCATGCAGGCCGTCGGCCAGCCGTAAAGGCGCCGAGGAGAGCAGCATCTCCTCCTCGCCGACTCCCAGGTAGCTCGCCGCCACCCCGGAGCCCGAGCTGAGCGGAAGATCCGTCGCCGAGACCGTGACGCTGCCGCCGAGTCCGACATAGAGGGTCCCGTCATGCGTGCGCGAGGTCCCCAGCGCCGCGAGCGTGCTCAAAGGCGGCGTGAGGTCGAGTCGGAAGGTCGAGGTCGCAAGGCCGAGGTTACCCACCAGGTCCAAGGCTTCGGCGCGCAACTCGTAGCGGCCCTCGAGCAGCGGCGTGGGCGGCGTGTAGGTCGCCGAGGCGGAGACCACCTTGCCCGTCGGCAGTTCCGAGAAGTACGCATTGCCGCTCACATAGCCGTCCACGGCCCCGCCCGCGATGTAGAGCCGTCCATCCCACGCACCGCCGCCGATGCCGTTCATCCGGCCCGGCAGGGCGTTCGCGGCGGTCTCCCAAGCGCCCAGGGAGTGGTTCGTCGCGTCCATCTTCGCGTAGAAGACCGTGTCGAAGTAGCTCGCGCCTTCGTTTCCGCCCATCGCGTAGAGATATTCGCCCGAGGTCAACACGAGGTGGTTCGAGAGGGCGTGCGGGAGCGGGGTCGTCGCCGTCCATTCCCCGAGCGCGCCGTCGGTGCCGGGCGCGCTGTACCAGACGTCGCTCCTTAGCCCGCCGCCGCAGCCCGTCGCCCCGCCGGGCACATAGACGTAGAGGCCGTCGTCGGAGGCCGCGTTCGAGAAGAAGGTGATGCCCAGGGGGAGCGCCTCGGTGAGCTCCCAGACGTTCGAGCCGCTGCCCTTGGGGTTGCAGAGCCCCGCATCGCAGACCTTCGTGTAGTAGACCGCATTATGGACCGTACAGCTCGCGTCGTGACCGCCCATGACGTAGATGTACCCGCCGGCCGCGGCGGCGCCGAAGTAGCCGACCCCGCCCGCGAACGGCATAGACGGAAGGTCATGCCAGCCCGTCGGCATACCCTGCGAATCGATGTCGCTGTAGTACACCTGGCTCAACATCCCCCCGCCGGGGTTGCCGCCGAGCAGGAAGAGCCGATGCGCGGTCGCGACCATGCGCGCCCCGGTCACCGAGAAGGGGATGTCCGGACCGCGCTGCCAGGCGCCCAGACCGCCGCCCGGCATGATCGGCGCGAAGCGGATCTTGTTCGAGAGCGCCCAGTTCTCATCGATGCCGCCCGCGATGTAAAGGTGCCCATCGAGCGTGGCATAGGCCGGCTGGGCGTGCGAGCCCGGCATCGTCGTCGTAGGCGTCCAAGGCCCCGGCGTACCGCCGCTGCCTGCTCCCACCAGGGAGACCTGGGCCGCGACCGTGGCGCCGTCTAAGAGGAGCTGGATGCTCTGCTGGACGAGCCCTGAGCCCTCATCGGAATAGCCCGCCATCATGGCCGGCGTGCGCGTCGAGACGAAGCTGCCGTCCGTCGGCGTGCT
The DNA here is from genome assembly GCA_041660925.1 of Elusimicrobiota bacterium. Lineage (NCBI taxonomy): Bacteria > Pseudomonadati > Elusimicrobiota > Elusimicrobiota bacterium. The sequence continues at coordinate 89,140 of JBAZVI010000010.1, read as the reverse complement.
CACCGCGACCTGCGGCGCCAGGGAGTCCAGGAGGAGGTCGAGCCGCATGGAGGCGTTGCGGCCGGCATGGTCGGAGACCGCTGCCTCCAGCGTGTGCTTGCCCTGGGCGAGCGGGGTGCTCACGACGAGCTGAGCCCCCCCGCCGTCGAAAGCGAGTTGATTGCTCAGATCGTTCCCGTCCACGAGGATGCGCGCGGTCGCGGGATTCACCCCGCTCCCCGCGTCGGAATACTCCAGGCGGAGGACTGGGCGCTCGGAGCGGACCGCCGCGTACCCCGAGAGCGCATGGCGCACCCCATCGATGAGCACGGCAAGCGTCGGGGGATGGAGATCCAAAGTGAACGACGCCTGGGCGTTGCTCGTGTTCCCCGCGAAGTCCGCGCCTTCCGCCGAGAGCTGGTGGGACCCCTCGACGATATCCTCCATCGGGAGGAAGCGCGCCGCGACCGAGTGGGCGTCCCCTATGGGCAGCTGGCTCCAGTGGACCTGTGCGCTCGGGTAGCCTTCCGCCGCGCCGCCGGCGATGTAGAGGCGTCCGCCCCACGCGCCGCCGGCGATGCCGTTCATGTTGGCGGGCAGGACATTCTCGGCGGTCTCCCACGCCTCGAGCGAGTAGTCGGCCTTCATCTTCGCGTAGTAGACCGAGTTGAAGTAGGCCCCACCGTCGTTTCCGCCCATCGCGAAGAGGTAGCCGCCCGAAGCCAGAACGAGGTGGTTGGTCAGCGCGCGGGGCAAAGACGAGGTCTCGTGCCAGTCGCTCAGCGTTCCGTTCGAGTTGATGGGGTTGTAGTAGACCTGGCTCTGGGCGCCGGTACCGCAGCCCGCCGCGCCGCCGGGGACGTAGACGTAGAGCCCTTCCTCCGAGGCCGCGCTCGAGAACGCGGTGATGCCCAGGGGGAGGACCGTGGTGGGCGCCCAGGGAGCGGCATGCTCGCTCTCGTTTCCGGGATAGCAGAGCCCGTCCGCGCAGATCTTCGCGAAATAGACCTTGTTGTGGAGCTGACAGCTCCAGTTGTTGCCGCCCATCACGTAGATGTAGCCGCCGACCGATGCGACGCCGAAATACCCGGTGCCGCCGTCGAAGGGCATGTCGGGGAGCGGCTGCCAGGCCCCCATCGTCCCGTCACCGGCCACCTCGGAATAGAATACCTGTCGGCTCATCGAGGAGCCGTTGTTGCCGCCCAGGACATAGATCCGATTCCCCGATGCCACCATGCGCGCGCCGGTCACCGCCGTCAGAAGCGGCGGCCCGACATGCCACTCCCCCACCCCGCCCTCGGGCAGGACCTGAGCGTAACGGACGACGCTCGTGATGCCCCAGCTCTCGTTGATACCGCCCGCCACGTAGAGGCGCCCGTTCGACATCACGGAGGCAGCCTGCATATGCATGCCGGGCATATCGGCTGCGGCCTGCCACGGACCAGGCGCCCCGCCGCCGCTCGGGATATACACTTCCGCCGCGAGCTGGTTCCCGTCCAGGCGAAGCTTCAGCGTGGAAGAGGAGGCTCCAGAGTCGTGGTCGCTGAGCAACGCGGTGAGCACCGGCCGAGCTTCGAGCACGTAAGGCCCGGTCGGGGCTACAGTCAGATCAGGCGGGATGGTATCGACCCCGAATGAGACGAAGGCCGAACTGCTGTTGGCTACGAAGTCGGCAAAACGGGCCTCAAGGATGTGCTGACCATGGGAGGGAGATCCAAGGGAAGCCGTGACGCTGCTCCCGGAGAAGGAAAGCCCCGAAAGCGCGTTGTTGTCGAGCAGGAGATGGACCGTCGTGGTGTCCACGCCCGCCCCGGGGAAGCCCCAAACCGGCGGGTCCGTCAGGGTCAGGCTGGCGTCATGGCTGCCGGCGCCCAGCCAGCCGCGCTCCACGGGGGACTGGAACGCCGCAAGCGGCGCGTCGCCGTCCACCGCCAAGTTCACCATCTGAAGCTGTTCGGCATTCCCAGCCATGTCCACGCTCATGTAATAGAGCGTGTGGGTTCCAACGGTCAGGGTGAAAGAAGAGACATAGACCGGGTTCTGACAGCTCCCGACTGGCATGGTGCTGTAAACGATGGGCTCCCCATCTTCGAAGCCGCATGCTTGCGGGGTTACGTCAACGAGGAAGTAGGTGGTCGCTACACCCGAGAAATCTCCAGGAGGGATTGCAGGGGCAATCGCCTGGAGCACGATCCGAGAATGAGTGGAAATGTAGACCCGACCCGCAGCAGTCGTCGTTGAAGGCCCTTCGATTCCCATGGTGGTCACTGGAGCCGCCGTGTCCGCGAACACCTCAACGAAGAAGTCCTGAGAATGAGGCTCTTCGACGTTCCCGACATTATCGACGCCGCGGTAAACGATGGTATGGCTGCCTGGGCTGAGGAAGAACACCTCCAAAGCCTGCTGGTATGGTTCATTGTCGATGGAATACTCGACGCTATCCACCCCTGAGGCATTCCCCGCAGCGATTATATCGTCAGCATCGAATGAAATACCTGACGAAGCCTGAATGTGAAAAGTCGCCCCGGCCGACGCAATGAGTTCGCCATCCGAATAGATGCTACTGCGCGGAGGAACGGTATCGACGAACACATCCTTAAAGGAAAGGACCCCGTAGTTGCTGGCATGATCGAGGCTCGCATAAGCCACTGTCGCCGAGCCTCCTGCGACGAGTTGGAATGGCTGCTGTGAGTATGCCGTGAACTCTCCGATTGTCTGAGCATTGAACGCCGATGGGAATGAACTCCTGGATTCTCGGGCCATGTAATATGAATTCGCGACCCCAGATATCGGCCCCCCCAATGTCCCAGTATCAACAGCGACCAGGGTGATTTTGGTCGCAGTTGAAACAAAGGTCGGCCCATCCCAGATGCTGAAAACAGGCTCCTTCAACACGATCTGCGTGGTCGGCGGCGTCCTGTCGTTCGGACGCGCAAAAACTCCATAGTACCCCGAGGCATGTGAAATCCCAAGGGCGAGCTGGCTAGTCACCGTATCATTGCTCTGCCCGACAGGAACGACTACCCACCCAGCGATTGGGTCAAAATTCGCGATGACAAGGTTGGCGGCAACACTATCAAGAGCCCCCAAATCATCAGCGTTATAGTGCAGAACAAAGGTAGCCGACGGGACGAATACCGCTGATTCCGGATCGAACCTGTAGATACCACCAACGCGCCGAAGTCCCTGCGCCGTCATGCTGGAGAGGAAATCCACAAACGACGCCGTAGTGGTATCGGCTTCAACGAGTTGGATATCGGTCAGTCCCGATGCCAGCGCCGCCTCTGGGGTGCCACCTGCCATGGGGGTGCTCAAAAGCATGCTGAATTCAGGATATACGACCAGAAATGGCGAGCATGAACTCGCTCTCCCAGTGATGCTGTTACTCGTTTTCCCCGTTGTGATGTCCTCAGATGCTCCAGTTGCAGGGTTGATGACGTGTCTGATTTGCGCCCCTTCAGGAAGATTGGGGATGTTAAAAGTCAGCGTTATCGCTGAAAAATTGCCTGGGCAACTCGCCTCAGACTTCACCAACGACTTGAACCCCGGGAGATCCGGCACATTCGCTGGATTTATCGAGAAATTGAACGGGGTTGTCGGGGTATCGAAGACTGCTTCCCCACCAGGGAAGAGCGCAACGTTACTCCCTGTCGGGCTGATGAGCTGCAACGAGTTCACTGTCACATTCAACGGATCATAGTCTAGACCTTGTCCCGTCGCAGTAAGGAGACCGTTATAGCCGGCTCCCCCCCAATATCGCGCGGGATGGCCCATGATATCTGTTGCGCAATTCCCATCTTCGCCCAAGACGCAGTTGTTGGTTATATCGGCGGGCTGAGCCTCCTTCTCCGTCCGATACTGGATGTATCGCCCGACTGTCAGCTTCCCCGAGGGGCACGTCTCATTGAAATTTGTCACCTTGGGCTCCCAACAAGCCCCATTGCATCCCAATGGCTGGGAGGTCCAGACATTGTTCTCCGCAAGCGTCTGGAATGCCGAAACGAGCTCGTTGGTGTTCCCCGTCCGATAGGCCGTTTTGTTCTTCCCCAGAAAGCCGGTGCGCAATGGCGTCACCAAACTGACCGAGCGGTCAGCCAAAAGAGGATCGATAGCAGAAACATTCCCTGCGTTGTAATGGCAAAAATCTCCATCCTTGTACTGCTCGATATATCCGCCCAGGAAAAGCCGATTGCTCTCGGTCCCAGCCAACTTGAATTTCTTGACCGGGCTAGTGAACGATCCCGCGGAAGCAAAGAGATTCCCCTCTGTCGCCAACGTAAGTCCCCATTGCCCCCCGGTCACGACATTTTGGAGCGAAGAGCCGCTCTCAGACGGGTCGATTCCGACCTCATACTGGTCAGTTTTCAAGGAGAAATTGGTCGCATAGGATTCGCCGCTCGCCGCTCGCGCAACGAGATAATAATCACCGGAAGGCAAATCCGTCATCGAACGCACGATATCCGTCGTTTCTCCCGTGTACGCATATGCACGAACGCGAGTGACGTCAGGGTTCGCATAATACAGTTCGATTGATTTCAGCCCTCCCCCGACTCGCACCTTGGCATCGAGCGTCGCGAGGAAGACCCCATTCGTCTCGTCATATCGCGTCGTCGCCGTCTCTGTTGAGAGCTGGAGGATAACCTCGCCTATCGAAAGCGTCGTGGCAAGCTCGCGATTCTCTGCATCAAGGACCTTTATCGAGTAGATCCCATAAGCAAGGTCGGAGAGTGTTTCCGAATAGCTCTGCGGAGCACCGCTGAATCCCTGAGAAGATATGAGCGTCTCCCCCAACATCACTGAATAATGGGAAAGACCGACGATGGTATTCTCCATAGCAATCGAAATCGACCGGCTTCCGGTAACCCCGCTCAAATGCCTGAGACGCGTATCGATGATGGAGGGCGCGGAGGTGTCGTCCGTGGGCTTCCTGACGACGATCCTGGTTGCGTTGGCGACAATCTGAATCCGGTGGGAGGTGATGTTTCCTGCAGCATCGACGACTTCGAGGACATAATCACCGTCACGGAGCGACGGGAGCGACTGCTGAAGACTAAATTTCGGCGCTCCGAATTCGGTCGGGGGGCTGCTATCAGCTCCACCCAAGCGATAAAGCCGGAACGACTTGATGCCCGAGGGATTATCTTCCGCAGTCAAGGTGAGGTTCGGGTCCGTCGTGACAATGACATCTCCCGGCAGGCCGACTCCGCTGAAATCAGAAAGCACACTGACGTCTTTCGAGTTTTTCAGCGTGATTTGGGGAGGATTGCGATCGAGAATGAAGCTTGTTGTCGTTTCACTACTGGATTTCTCATCCGCATCGATTGCCCAGACTTCTAGTTTATACTCCCCATCTTCCAATGTCCCGCCATTCGCCGGAGTGCCATTCCATGTCAACGTAACATTATCTTCCCATGGGATAACTACCCCAGCCTTCAGCGGATATACATAACTATTTACCGCCAGACGCCCCGTGTCCACTCCAACGGAATTTAAAATTTTAACTGTAATAGTGATGTCCTTTTTCCTATTTTCTAAAACATGAAAGTTTACGATCAGCGGATTAGCGGGGCCACTCATAAAACGGTTAATCCGCAAATCCATAATTACTGGGGGAAGAGATTTCGAAACGGCCATTAACATCCCCGCCGCATGGCCCGCGGCGCTACCAAGCAGATTTCTCAGAAGAGTGCGTTCTGCCGTCCCAGCGATAAACCAATAAGGCGGGAAGGAATCAGAATCATTCTCCCCATACGCACCATCGATCCAATATTGCTTCCAATAATCATCGCCTATCAAAGCTTTTGTGAGAGCATCCATATCCGCATGATGCGATAATGAATCTAATGAGCCTAATATCCCTCGGAAAAGTGGCCTATAATTCCTATGCGCCATCTCCTCAAGATTGTCCATCCGCGGTGGGAACCCATGGCTAATCATCTTCACATGAGCAGGGACCGCTCGATCTTCAACCAAGTGAAGGATTAGCGCTATACTCCGATATGCAGCAGCAAATTGACCTTTGGCATAGGCAAGCCCCGCATTTCGCCAATGATTAAAAATATTCCCATCGTTCGCCGAGCAGTTCCCATCATGCGCATCACAATCGTCTCTATAACCTGATGTCCACCCCGCAACACGCTTTCTGTAATATTTCTCAATGAAAAAATCTGGATATTCATCGTCCAGCATTTGTTCAGCACTTATAGACAATTTCTTATGAGTACTCATCCCATCTGTCGTGACACTCCAGAATGCTGCGCTCGGCACACAAAAAACCGCCACGAAAAAAAGCGTAAGTATAAAATTTCTTGCCATATCACTTGCTGCCCATGCGCAGGCGAAGCCGAACCTCTTGCTCCGCCCTATCATCGTCTCGGGCCGATCTTCCCTCAAAATCGAATTTTGTCCCCGTTAAGAGGTATAACGCAACGAATGCATTGGCTCGTATTCGCAAATCCTTGCTTTTCAAAGCGTTCTTTAAATCGGGAATCGCCTTCCTTACATTCTTGCGGCCCAATTCATCTGCGGCCTCCGCTCTAACGTTCTCGTCCGCATCTTCACGAAGCATCTCAACCAGAATGTCGTCATACGCCGAAGATTGGATTTTCCCAATCCCTCGAATAGAACAACTACGCACACTCGGATTTGGATTTCTCGTCATGCCTTTAAGTGCGACGAAATCCCCCTCTTCGACCAGGTTTACGAATGCCCTTGCAGCATAATTACCAACGTAAAAATCCTCATGCTGAGTCAATTTCAATAAATAGGGCTTAGCTCTTTTATCATGAATACGAATCATCTGCTGTGCTAATTCTGGCCACTTGGCCTGTAGAGTCTGATCTTCAAGGTCACGAACCATCTTCTCCATTGCTGGATACGATGATGTAGTGTCTCCAAAAAGAGCAAGAGCGGTAGATGCCTCCGGCTCAGTCCCCTCGAACTCGAGACATTGCCTCAGGATTGGGATTGCCTTCCCAACCTTCAACTCCCCAAGCCTTTGTATCACACGGACAATAATCATTTGCTGATTCTCTAAGACTGCCGCGTCGGCCTCTGACAATTCCTTGCCTGCACTTTTACGCAATAGAGGCAGACCCCTCTCCACCACGTCAATCAACTGCTCAAGGTCTTTTGGCTTATTGATTTTAAAAACCAGGTCTCGAACACCACCCGAAAGCACTTCATCTGCTTGCTTCTGAAGAAGGGACTTCCTAAGACATGCGAGATCCTTAGGAGTATCGACCGACGCACTTCTTAACCCGTTATACCCCGCGGCACGCTCTCTATCCGTTTTTGCATCGCCATACATTTTTAATCGTTCGCACAATCCGCCTGCAACATTCTGCTGCGAATATGTCACGTTCGCGAATTGGCCCGCCAATACAATGGCGATGAGAATGCCGAGGATACTCTTCATTGAATGAGATCTCCGTCTGAGCTAATGGCCCAGAAATGAACTTGCCGGAATGAGTGAGATGAGGAAGTAGTATTCCCGCGGTCGCAGGAATAAGCAGGGGTGCAATTACAATTCGGCGTAATGTTCCTCGGCGCGAACAAGCCACACCTCTGAGGCCGGAAGATGTGCTGCCCGGCGCCGTCCGCTGCTGCTTCGCGCCGTGTGCGTCTGCGTCGATCCATCACGACCGCGCGCATGTCCGCGGTCACGACCGCCCGAGCTTCCGCTGATGTTTATAACGCAAACCAGAGATTGTGTCAATAGGAATCTTGCAAGGTAATCATTCACACATAATAAACATAAAGCCGCAAAGCCTCCGACGAGCTTCCGTCGGAGAATCAGGGAGACAGACACCCAGATTTCCCGCTGGACCTTAACAACTCTCAACACCTCGGCCCTTGAGATCCCGACGAACCGGGCCATAATAGTGGTGGGTAACGGGCGCCACCCCTGAATAGGCGCCCCATTTACGATAACGTCCGCGTCCACTCTCTAAGGTTGCGTTCTGCAACCTTAGAGAATCCCTCTCGGGAGCATCCAGCTGGAACATGAAGTCCGCGGGGAACCGCTTCAGATTGCGGTGTACCTGTTGGTTCAGGCGCTTGATTGTCACGCCGTAAAGAGGAGCCAGGTCCTCATCGAGCATGATCCGGTGCCCACGCAGGACATGGATCTTCCGTCCCAGAGCCTCAAGCGCGAGTTCATCCCCCATACTCGGATAACGGCCGAGGGGTTCGAAAAGTTCCATCTCCGTCATCGCCAGACAGAGGAAGGGCCCTAAATGAGCGGGCGAGCGGAATCGAACCACCCCCTGTCGCCGCCTGCGGCCTCTCGCCCGATCGATAATCGGGCAGGAGGGCCGCAGGTGCCCTCGCCGCGCAGAGGAATAGTCACTAGCGTGGGCGCGGCTCGGCGGCTCCCCACAGGAGGGGGGCCCGCCCCCCTCCTATGGCGTGTCGGCGCGCGGGCAGTCGGTCGCGCCGCACTGTAACCTCCCCTGGGAGGAAAGCGGTTCGATTCCGGACATCCAGACCAGTTTAAGCACGAAGGGCCCCGCTTACGCGGAGCCCTTCGTGCTTAAACTGGAGCGGGCGAGCGGAATCGAACCGCCGTCTCTACCTTGGCAAGGTAGCGTTCTACCATTGAACCACGCCCGCAGAAAGAACGGCCTGGGTGCGACGGGGGTTATATTAGCAAAAACGGAAATGGCCCGACTATACCCGGGCTTCGACGCCCTTGGCCCGCTCGTCGAGGCAGAGCTCGCTGACCTGGTCGCGGGCCTTGAGGAAGGATTCGACGACGGAGGGGTCGAAGAGGCGGCCGGACTGGTCCATCATGTACTTGAAGGTCTCGTCCATCGTCCAGGCGCCCTTGTAAACGCGGCGGGTCGTGAGGGCGTCGAAGACGTCCACGACGGAGACGATGCGGGCCTCGAGCGGGATCTCTTCGCCCTTGAGCCCGTGCGGGTAGCCGGTGCCGTCCCAGTGCTCGTGGTGCGCGAGCGCGATGTTGCGCGCGAGCTTGAGGAGCCGCGACTCGGCGCCCTCGAGCATGCGCGCCCCGTAGACGGGGTGCTTCTTCATCTCCTCGTACTCGTCGGGGGTGAGCTTGCCCGGCTTCAGCAGGATGGCGTCCGGGATGGCGACCTTGCCGATGTCGTGCAGCGGGCTCGCGTAGCGGAGGTCTTCGACGAGGTCGTAGGCGAGGCCGAGCTGGGCGGCCACGATGGCCGTGTACTTGGAGATGCGCCGCAGGTGCGAGGCGGTGTCCTGCTGGTCGCGGTATTCCGCAACCATGGCCAGCCGGTAGATGGTCTCGAGGTGCGAGCGGCGCAGGTTCTCGTAGAGCCGCGCGTTCTCGATGGAGGAGGAGGCGATGGTGGCGAGTATGCGGAGGAAGCCCTCGTCCTCGTCGTTGAAGGGGCCCTTGGCCTTGTTGAGCACCTCGAAGACGCCGAGCCCGCGGCCTTCGCGGTCCTTGAGCGGGACGGCGAGCAGGCTCTTGGTCTGATAGCCCGTGAGGCGGTCGAGGTCCTGGGTGAAGCGGCGGTCGCGGTAGGCATCGCGGATGTTGACGGCCGAGCCGGTCTTGGCGACGAAGCCGGCGATGCCCTGGCCCATGGGGATGCGCAGGACCTTCTCGCCGACGCCGAGGGCGACCTTGGTCCAGAGCTCGTTCTTCTCGTTGTCGATGAGGAAGACGGAGCAGCGGTCGGCGCCGAGGATGTGGCGGACCTCCTCGGCGATGATGGTGAGGAGGCTGTCGATGCGCGTCTCGGTCGCGATGCGGCGGCCGAAGCGCGCCAGCAGCATCTGTCTGCGCTCGAGCTCCTGCCGTCTACCCATGAGCTTTATCCATATCCAGCGCTTCGCAGACCAGTTCCGACCAGTGTGCGACCCGTGCCTCAGGATAATACTTCCTCAGTCCCCGCGCAAGCTGGAGCAGGCACGAGGTCCCCGACGCGCTCACGACGCGCGCCTGGACGTGCGCGGCGGCCGAGACCTTGCGCAGCAGGAGCTTCTCCGAGAGCTCGGGATGCTTGAAGGCGAAGAGGCCGGCGCCCCCGCAGCAGACGTCGGAATCCGGCATCTCGCGGACCGCCTCCGCCGCCGGCGCGAGGACGCGGCGCGGCTGCGCGCGCAGGCCCTGCCCGTGGCTCGCCCGGCAGGAATCGTGGAAGGCGAGGGTCCCCTTCAGCGTCCGCGGGGGCAGCGAGGGCTCGAGCTCGACGGCGTCGAGCACGCTCCCGGCGAAGCGCTCGGCGCGCGGCCGCCACTCGGCGTCATCGAGGAAGAGCTGAGGGTAGCTTTTGAGGAAAGCCGCGCAGGAGGAGCAGTCCGCGACGACCGGCGCCCCGTCGTCCGCCTGTTCGAAGAGGACGATGTTGCGGCGCGCGAGCTCCCGGGCCGTGGCCAGGTCGCCGTAGTTGTAGGCGAGCAGGCCGCAGCAGGGGTTCCCCCGGTAGTCGGCGGGCCCGAGGGTCTTGAGGATCCTCGTCGTCGCCAGGCCCACGCGCGGGAAAAGGAAGTCCGGGCCGCAGGAGGCGAAATAGTGGTGTCTCGCGTCGGCGCGCGGGGCGAGCTCGGGGTCCGCGCGCAGGAGCGGGCCCAACAGGGAGTCGGGGACCTCTTCGACGTGCCGGTCGGCCTCCTCGAGAGCGCGCAGGCCGAGGAGGCGCAGCAGCCCGAGGCGCCCCGCCAGCCGCGAGAAGCCCAGGCGCTTGAAGAAGTAGGCGAGCCCCAGGACCCGCTCGAGGCGGACGCGCGGCCCGAGCAGGAGCGCCGAGAGCCCCTTCCAGAGCCAGCCCGGCGCGCTCCCCGCGAGCTCGCGCCGGCCCTCGAGCACGATGTCGGCGGTCGGCACGTGCGCGGGACAGACCTCCGTGCACGCCCCGCAGAGCAGGCAGGTCGAGAAAGCCTCCTGCGCGCAAGCCGTACGCTCGACCTTCCCCTCCAGCATGAGGCGCACGAGCTGATTGCGTCCGCGCGCCGAGTACGCCTCGCGCCCGGAGGCGACGTAGGTGGGGCAGGCCTGTTCGCAGTAGCCGCAGCGGCTGCACTGGCTGACCGCGTCGTAATCCGACCGTTCCCCTAGGGAGGTGAGGAGCTTCCCGAGCTGTTCAGACATGGGGGATGCGTCCCCTGTTGCCTCCCCCTTCGGGAGTTCGCACTATCAGATTCCTTACCGCGTGCGATCCCGGCGCCGAAGGCGGCGGCGTGGGCAGGGAGAGGGAGGATCGCTGCTTCATAAAAGATCTTCCTCTACCCATAGCGTTGCGCGTACCAGGGATTGAGCAGGGCGTGCGGGTCGAGCCCGTGCTTGAGGCGGCGATGCCAGGAGCCCATGCGCGGCGGCCGCGGGGCCTCGGCGGCGGCGGGCCCGAGCGGACGGATCGCGGAGAGCTTCAGCGTGACCTCGAGGACCACGGCGAGCGTCCCCCAGGAGCCGAGGAGCAGGCGCGGCACGTCGTAGCCGGCCACGTTCTTGACGACCTTGGCGCCCAGCTCGCAGACGGAGCCGTCGGCGAGCAGCACGCGCAGGCCCAGCAGCGCGTCGCGCAGCGGCGGGTGCGCCTTCGTCATGAGGGCGCCGCCGAGCGTCCCGCCGTCCTCGGGCAGGGGCGCGTAGAGGCCTTCGGCCTCCAGGCGCCGGCGCAGCTCCCGGACCGGGATGCCCGCCTCGACGACGGCGACGAAGTCCGCGCGTTCGAGTTCGAGGACCGCGTCGAGCCCGCGCGTCGTGAGCGCGCCGGCCTTATGGACGGCGGCGACCTCGCCGGGAAGGCGGGTGCGGGAGCCGAAGACGGAGAAGGGCCGCTTCGCGCGGACGCGCTCGCGCACCGCGTCGACGAGGGCCTGCGCGGCGGGAGAGAGCGGCCGGGCCTTCGGGCGCGGCTCGCCCTCCAGGACCTCGCCCGGCAGGGGCAGGAGCTTGTCCGGGTTCGCGAGCCCCTCGGGGTCGAGCGCCTCCTTGACGCGGCGGAAGAGCGTCAGGGTCTCGGGGCTGAAGAGCCAGGTCATCGCGGCGCGCTTCTCGGCGCCGATGCCGTGCTCGCCCGAGATGGAGCCGCCGAGCTCGACGCAGGCGCGCAGGACCTCGCGCCCGGCGCGGCGCACCCGCTCGGTCTGGGCGCGGTCGCGCTCGTCGAAGATGACGTTGGGATGGAGGTTCCCGTCGCCGGCATGGAAGAGCAGGCCCGCCTCGGCCTTGTACGACGCGCAGATCTCGCGGGTGCGGCGCGCGGCCTCGGGCAGGCGGCTGCGCGGCACGACGCCGTCCTCGACCGAGACGTTGGGCGCAAGGCGCGCGAGCGCCGCGTAGGCGCTGCGCCGGCCTTCCCACAGACGCTCGCGCTCGGCCTCGTCCTTCGCCGTCCTCATCTCGGTCGCGCCGTGGCGGCGGCAGAGCTCCGACACCTTCTCGAGTTCGGCCTCGAGCACGCGGCCCGCGCCCTCGAGCTCGATGAGCAGGACGGCCTCGGCGCGCGGGTAGCCCGCGGGAACGTACGCCTCGATGGAATCGACGGTGAGCCGGTCCATGGCCTCCATGACGCGCGGGAGCACGCCCGCGGCGATGGTCCCGGCGACGCAGGCCATCGCGTCCTCGAGCGACTTGAAGGCGACGAGCAGGGTCGCGATGGAGGTCGGCATCGGCGTGATGTCGAGCCAGGCCTTCGTGATGACGCCGAGCGTGCCCTCGGAGCCGCAGAGCAGGCTCGCGAGCTCCAGTCCGGGGTCCTTGAGGTCGAGATGCTCGAGCGCGCCGTCGGGCATGACGACGTCGAGCGCTCGCAGGTGGTTGGTCGTGACGCCGTACTTGAGGCAGCGCGGGCCGCCGGCGTTCTCGCCGAGGTTCCCCCCCAGCGTGCAGACCTTGTAGGAGGCGGGGTCGGGCGCGTAGAACCAGCCGCAGGCCTCCAGACGCTTCTGCAAGTCGAGGTTGACGACCCCCGGCTCGACGACGACGGAGCCCTCGCGCGTGTCCACGGAGACGATCCGCTTCAAGCGGGCCGTCGAGACCACGACCCCGCCCCGCAGGGGAGCGCAGCCGCCGCTGAGGTTGGTCCCGGCGCCGCGGGCGACGTAGGGGACGCGGTTCTCCGAACACCAGCGCACGGCCGCGCGCACGTCCTCGACGCTCTCGGCGAGGACCACGGCGTCCGGCCGGGCGCGCTCGAGCGCCGCGTCGTAGGAATAGGTCAGGAGGTCGGCCTCACCGTCGAAGGCGCGGCCCGGAAGGAGCTTCTTGAGCGACGAGCAGTCTCTCATGCAGGTTCGGAAATCCCAGCCTCCCCTCGTCCGCCGAGGCTCCCCGACCCGGTCAGAGCTTCGTCGGCGGCGGCTTCTGCGGCGGAGGCGTGTACGGGCCGCCGAACGTCGGGAGCCCCGGCGCGGCGCCCGGCATGGGCGGCGGGGTCGCGGCGGTCCCCGCCGGCGCGGTCGGGACGGGGAGGGTGAAGTAGAAGACCGAGCCCTTGCCGAGCTCGGAATCCACGCCCATGCCGCCGCCGTGCGCCTTGACGATCTCCTGCGCGATCTTGAGTCCCAGGCCGAAGCCGGCCCGGCGCATCTGCTGGGCGTTCTGGGCCTGGAAGAAGCGGTTGAAGATCTTGGGCAGGTCCTCTTTCGAGATGCCGATGCCGGTGTCGCGGACGCTCACCGTGACGACCGCGGCCGAGCGCTGCACGTGAAGGTAGACCTTCCCCTTCTCCGGGGTGTACTGGATGGCGTTCGTGCAGAGGTTCTGGATGACCTGGCCGACGCGCAGCGGGTCGCCGTTGAACTTGGGGAGGTCGTCGGGGACGCTGACCTGGAACTCGATCTGGCGCTTGTCGGCGACGACCTGCACGCGCGAGCGGACCTCGGCGACCACCGCCGCGAGGTCCATCTCCTGTACGTTCACGCGCAGCTTGCCGGACTCGATGGCGGCGAAGTCGACGAGGTCGCTGATGAGGGCCTCGAGCGTCTTCGAGGAGGACATGATGTGGTTCACGCACTTGAGCAGCTCCGCCTCCTTGATCTTCCAGGAGAGGAGCTCGGCGTAGCCGCGGATGGCGGTCAGCGGGTTCTTGACGTCGTGGGCCACCGTGGCGAAGAACTTGTTCTGGAAGCTGTTGAGCTGCTCGAGCTGGGCGTTGGTGAGCTTCAGCTCGTCGAGCAGGCGCGCGTTCTCGAGGAGCAGGCGCCGGCGCTCGAGCGCGCGGGAGATCGAGAACTTGAGCCGCGAGGGCTCGACGGGCTTGAGGAGGCAGTCGTCGAGGCCGACCTCGACGACCTGGCTGACCCCCTGCAGGGCCGTGTTGAGCGGATAGCGGTCCACCATGAGGATCATGCGCAGGTCCGGGTCGTGCTCGCGCATCTTCTGGGCGAGTTCGATGCCGGTGTGCTGGGCGTAGGCGAGGGCGGCGCCGACGACCGCGATGTGGTAGCGGTCGGTCTGCGCGGCCTCGAGCGCCTCCTCGGCCTTCATCATCGCCGAGACCTCGTAGCCGTCGGCCATGAGCCCGGCGGAGACCTGGATGAGCGAAGGCTTGAAGTTGTCGCAGTAGAGCACGCGTCCCTGGGAGCGCGGATCGTCGGTGGGCCGCCCGAGAAGGAGGTCGATCGCCGGGCCGAAGTCCCCGCGCGGCACGAAGGCCGGGCGGTTGTGGCGCAGGTTGCGCTCGGCCGCGTGCACCGGCCCCATCGCCGTGACGAGGAAGACCCTCACCGCGGGGATCTCGGCGCGCAGGCGGTACTCGACGACCTCGGCCTCGAAGACGTCTCCCTTCCACGGAGCGACGACGAAGTTCGCGAAGCCGCTGGAGGCGGCGCCCTCCGCGGGCCTGTTCCCCATGAGCCGCGCGAAGACCCCTCCGCCCTTCTCGGTCGGCTTCTCCGGCATCGCCGCGGCCGACTGCTTGAGGACCTCGCCGACGCCGATGACGGTCTCCATGATGAGGGTCTGCAGGCCGACCGACTGGAGGCGGGCCTGGAGCATCCCCGTCACATGGAGCGTCGGGTCGGTGAGGAAGAGCGTCGGGACGGCGTCGAGCCCGCGCAGGGCGTCGAGCGTGGACTGCTCGATGGGCCAGCGCAGCGTCTGCACCGATTCCGTCGGCGCCATGGGGTCGGGGACGACGGGCGGCTCGAGCAGCGCGAGCGGGGGCGCGCCCGGCTCCATGTGCAGCCCGATGAGCGCGCGGCGGTCCTCCAGACGCATGCCCGCCGCGTCCGCGAGCACGCCCACGAGCTTCGAATCCTCCTTCTGCCACAGCCGCCGAGCGGTCGCCGCGTCGGCGGCGGCCTCGAAGAGCGCGCCGCGGACCTCGCAGGTCTTGGCGCAGGCCTCGGCGAGGGCCTTGTCGGGGCTGAGGAGGAGGACGCGCGGCTTCATCGTTTCAGGCCGCCACCGCCAGGCGCGCCATGAAGTGGCGCAGGTGCTCGGGCGCGTCGACGAGGCGCAGCCCCTTGAGGCTCTTGGCGCGCTTCGCGATGTCGGCGCCCACCTCGATGACGTAGTCGATGTGGCTCTGGGTGTACACGCGCCGCGGGATGGCGAGGCGCACGAGCTCCATCGGGGCGCCCTGGAAGACCCCGTCCTTCTCGTGCCCGAACATCAGCGAGCCGATCTCGACGCCGCGGATGCCGCCGGCGAGGTAGAGCTCGCAGGTCAGCGTCTGCGCCGGGAACTGGGAGGGCGGGATGTGGGGCAGCAGGCGTTTGGCGTCGATGTAGACGCCGTGGCCGCCGGGGGGCTCGACGATGGGGATGCCGGCCTTGCGCAGGCCGTCGCCGAGGTACTCGGTCGAGCGGATGCGGTACTGGAGGTATTCCTCGTCGAGCACCTCATGGAGGCCGATGGCCATGGCCTCGAGGTCGCGGCCGGAGAGCCCGCCGTAGGTGAGGAAGCCCTCGCCGATGATGAGCACCTCGCGGCAGCGGCGCGCGAGGTCGGGGTCGTTGAGCGCGAGGAAGCCGCCCATGTTGACGAGCGCGTCCTTCTTGGCGCTCATCATGCAGCCGTCGACGTAGGAGAACATCTCGCGCGCGATCTCGCGCGCCGAGCGGGTGGAGTAGCCGGGCTCGCGCTTCTTGATGAACCAGGCGTTCTCGGCGAAGCGGGCGCAGTCGAGGAAGACCGGGATGCGGTGGCGCCGGCAGATCTCGGAGACCTCGCGCAGGTTGCGCATGGAGACCGGCTGGCCGCCCAGCGAGTTGTTGGTCACCGTCATGATGACCATCGGGATCTTCGCGACGCCGATCTCCCGGATCTTCGTCTCGAGCGCGTGGACGTCCATGTCGCCCTTGAAGGCGCCCGGCTGGTCGAAGCGCAGGGCCCCGGGGGCGGGGAGGTCGAGGGCCTCGGCGCCCGAGACCTCGACGTTGGCGCGGGTCGTGTCGAAGTGGGAGTTCGCGATGACCGTCTTGCCCTTGCCGCCGAGGATGGAGAAGAGGATGCGCTCGGCCGCGCGGCCCTGGTGGACGGGGATGACCTCGCGCAGGCCGGTCAGCTCGCGCACGGCGCGCTCGAAGACGAAGAAGCTGCGGGCGCCCGCGTAGGACTCGTCGCCGCGCATGATGCCCGCCCACTGCTCGGCGGACATGGCGGAGGTGCCGGAATCGGTCAGGAGGTCGATGAGGACTTTGTCGGCCGGGACGTTGAAGAGGTTGTAGCCCGCCTCGCGGAGGATGCCGTCGCGCTCGGCGCGGGTCGTGAAGCCGAGGGGCTCCACGCACTTGATCTTGAACGGCTCGATGATCGTCTTCCACTCCCAGTTCATCACGGCCTCCTAGATATCCATCATGTCAAAAAACCACCCTGTTTTAAAGCATTTGATGCGTATGAGGATAGCCATCTGAAAGGCCCAGGCCGGCTTGGGCCGTCTGCCTACCCTTGAATGGGCCCTCGGCACCTGTGGGCCTCCCCCATCGTGGGCTACCCTAATAAGGATGAGGCGCATTCTGTCGCTCTCCCTCGCGCTCGTCCTGCTGCTGGAGTCCGCCGCTCCGGCCCAGCTCGCGCGCTCCATCGCCCCGACGGCCCCGAGCTCCGTCGCGGGGGTCGTTCCCGTCGCCGCCGGGACCGCGCTGAGCGTCCCCCTGAACATCTCCGGCGCCGGAACCCCCCTCGCTCTCCCCGCTCCGAACCTCGCCGTCTCCCCCTCTATCGAGCTGCCGGCCGCCCCCGCCCTGAACACCGCCGCCCAGCCCGCCGCCTCGGCCGCGTCCATCCCCTCCGGCCCCCTCGCCCATCCCATGGGAGAGGGGGTAGCGGGGGGTGAGGGGGTCGGGGACTCTCAGTCCCCGACCGCGGCCCCGAACCCCGAGGCCTCCCCCGTCCATCCCGACCAGCTGCGCGTCTCCCCGGTCCGCCGGAGCTCCGTGAGCCGCCGGATGACGCAGATCTCCGCCGCGCTCTCGGGAGTCCTCTCCGCGCGGCGCTTCCTGCCCGCGCTCGGCCGCCTGGGCGCCCAGCTCGCCCTCCCCTCCTCCGACGACTCCCTCACCGCCCAGCGCGCCGGCGCCGAGCGCTACTTCGAGCGCAAGGTCTTCAGCGAGGCCGGCACCCTGGAGGGAACGGTCGCCGTCTCGGACTCGCGCGGGGGTTCCCGAAGCTCCTTCGGGACGCTCTCGGAGCGCCGCGCCCCCGGGCTGCGCGCCTACAGCGGCGCGAACCGCCGCGGCGTCGTCGAGCAGAGCCTCGACCCCGAGGCCGTCGCCCCGGTCTACGAGGCGCGCACGGTCACCTACAACGGGCACGACTTCCCGGCCGTCGCGCTGCGCCCTTCGGGAAAGCTCGAGTCCAAGATCGTCGAGGCCATCGACGCCGCGCAGACCGAGGTCGTCATCGCCTTCGCCGAGTTCCGCATGCACGGCGTCTTCCGCGCCCTGCGCCGGGCCAAGGCCCGCGGAGTGAAGGTCCGCATCATCGTCGCCGTCGACAACATGTTCCCGACCAGGCCCGGCCACCCCGAGTGGGCCTCGCGCCGCGACACCCAGCTCCAGCTCCTGGCCAACGAGGACTTCGACATCTCGGTGGTCTCGGGCCTCTGGGTCTACGGCCTCCAGCACAGCAAGTTCGCGGTCGTCGACGACAAGCTCGCGGTCTTCGGCTCCGGCCGCTGGATCCCCGACTCCGAGGGCAACGAGTTCGACGCCACCCAGTTCTCCGACGACCCCCACCGCGTCGAAGGCCTGCGCCGCTTCTGGGACTACATGATCTCCCAGTCCCTCCCTTATGAGAAGGCGCACGACTGGAAGTGGCCGAAGACGGCCCCGGCGCCGCCCAAAGACGCCTCCCTCCCGGTGAAGTTCAACGGGACCTCGCTGCCCGCGTACTTCTTCTCCCCCGGCGGCGAGGCCGAGGACTGGACCGTGAAGGCCATCGACGCCGCCCAGGAGAGCATCGACGTCGCCATGTTCACCCTCCGCTCGACCCGGGTCGCCGAGGCGCTCAAGCGCGCGCTCGACCGCCAGGTGAAGGTCCGCCTCCTCCTGGACAAGGGCCAGGCCGAGCGCGAGTACATGAAGCCCTACGCCCAGTGGCTCGCCTACCACGGCGCGGCGGTGAAGGTCATCGCCGGCCCCACGACCGACCCCAAGAACCCGGGCCGCAACAACAACCAGTTCATGGTGATCGACGGGAGCCTCCTGCAGTCGGGCTCGATGAACTGGACGAAGAACGGCTTCAGCATGAGCTTCGAGAACGGCCACTTCCTGACCGAGAAGGAGGACGTCGAGCTCTTCGCCGCCTATTTCGCGGACCTCTACCGGATGCGCCGGGCGACGAAGCTCGCGGCGCCCTCCGCGGAGCCCGTCCTGCCGACCGACGCCGAGCTGCTCGCCGAGCTCCAGATCGAGCACGCGCCGCTGCCCCCCGCGCCCGCGATCCCGCGGCTGCCGGACCCGGGCAAGGTCGTCTTCAACGGGGTCGAGCTGCCCGCCGCCGCGGTGCGCCCCCAGTCGCCCATCGCCCCGCTCATCGCCAAGGCCATCGACGCCACGAAGCACCATCTGCGCATCGCCCTCTACGAGTTCACGCTCGACGAGATCCTCGCGGCCCTGCGGCGCGCCAAGGCGCGCGGCGTGGACATCGAGATCATCCTCGACTGGTCGCACCTCTTCCCGCAGGGGAAGGACCCCGACGGGGACAGGCCCCAGCGCAAGGCGCAGATCCAGGCCCTCATCGACGAGGGCTTCACGGTCCACGCGCTCCGCGGCGCCGGCAAGTACGGCATCATGCACAACAAGATCGCCGTCTTCGACCACGCCCTCACGCTCTTCGGCTCCTTCAATTGGACCGACACCGCCGAGTACAACCACTTCGAGAACATCCTCTTCACCGACGAGGTCGAGCGCGTGCGCTTCCTCGAGGCCTACTGGGAGTGGATGAAGGGGCTCTCGCTGCCGGTCGACCAGGCCGAGCAGTGGACGGGACAGGACCCCGCGACCCCCGTCCCCGCCGACCCCGACCTCGCCGTCGAGTTCAACGGCGAGCGCTTCCCGCGCACGATGGCCTCCCCGGACGGCGGCATCGAGGGCGCGATCATCCGCGCGATCGGCGCGGCGAAGTCGACGATCGACCTCTCGATGTTCACCTTCTACTCGAAGTCCATCGCCGAGGCCCTGCTGCAGGCCAAGGAGCGGGGCGTGGCGGTCCGCGTCGTGCTCGACGCCTCGCAGGCGAAGATGATGAAGCTCGACGAGTGGTTCGCCTACTACGGCTTCGACGTCAAGCTCCTCGCCGGCCCCGACCCGCACGGGCCCTGGATGTTCGAGAAGAACCACAACAAGTTCGTCATCGTCGACGGACGGCTGGTGGCCTCGGGCTCCTACAACTACACCTCGAACGCGGAGAACAACAACTTCGAGAACGTCGGCTTCATGCTCCAGCCCCTCATCGCCGCGTTCTTCAACGCCTTCTTCCAGATGCTCCACGACCTCGGCTGGAAGGTGAAGCCGCCGGCCGAGCCGCCGGACCTCGGCTCCTCCTCGGACCCGACCGACTTCTTCTCCCGCGCCGCCGCCGGGATCTGAGCCCCCAGCAGGGCCCCCGCGTCCTCCTCCAGACAGGCCCGCACCGCCGCCCCCAGCGCCGCCCGCCGCGCCGGCTCCACGACCGCGTAGACCAGCCCCGCCGCGCGCCGCGCCGCCTCCTGCGCCCGCGCCCGCGGCTCCGCGGGCCAGCCCCCCGCGGGGGGAGGCGTCGTCCCCAGCAGCTGCGCCTCGCGCGCGAGCGCGGCCTCGAGCTCCGCCGGGGCCGCCCCGCCGAGGACGACGCGGTACTCCTCGCGCCGGTAGTCGACGAGCCAGTCGACGGCCGCCCCGCCCTCGAGCAGCCGCTGAAGAGCGCGCTCGACGAGCGGCCGGTGCTGCCCCGGCAGACGCAGCCGCCGCGGCCCCGCGCGGAAGGGCTCCCCGAGCCGCTCGAGGAGCTCGCGCACGTCGTCGAGCTCGCGGTCCGCTCCCCGGAACCCGCCCAGATGCAGGCGCAGCAGGCGCAGGACGTCGTCGTCCCGCGCGGGATCGGCCGCCTCCACCTCCGCCCGCAAACGCGCATGCGGGAACGCCGGGTCGAGCCAGCGCCGCGCGCGCCGCTCCCCGTCCACGCGGAAGAGCACCCAGGCCTCGGGGACGCGCCCGTCGCGCCCGGCCCGCGCGGCCTCCTGCCGGAAGGCCTCGGGCGAGGAGGGCAGCCCGTAGTGCACGGTGCGCCGCACGCCCGGCCGGTCCACTCCCAGGCCGAACGCCTTCGTCGCGACGAGCAGCGCCTCCTCGCCCGAGCCGAAGGCGGCGGACGCCGCGCGCAGCTCCGCGCGCCAGGCCGGAACCTCGACGCCGGCCGGCGGACGCCCGTGGTAGAGGAGCGGCGCGAAGCCCTCCGCGCGCAGGGCGCCCGCGACGCCGGCGGCGCCGTGCGCTCCGAGCGCGTGGGGGCAGAAGACGATCCCCCCTCCGCCCCCGCCCAGGATGGCGCGCAGCCGCGCGGGCTTCTCGTCCTCGCGGCAGCGCAGGATGCGCACGCGCGGGAGGGCGGCGCCGGGACCGGCCGCTTCGACGACGCTCCCCGGAGCCATCGCCAGCCGGCGCAGGACGTCGGCGCGCACGGGCGCGGGAGCGGTCGCGCTGAGAGCGGCCAGCGGCGGGCGCTCGCCGAGTGCGGCGGCGATGCGCAGGTAGGGGACGCGGAAGTCGTGCCCCCACTCCGAGACGCAGTGCGCCTCGTCGACGGCCGCCAGCGCGAGGCCCGGGCCGGCCGCGACGCGCGCGAGGACGCGGCGGAAGCCCGGCGTCTGCAGGCGCTCGGGGGAGACGAAGAAGAAGGAGCAGTCGCCGCGCAGCAGCCGCGCGAGCGCGCGCGCCCCCTCCGGCGAGCCGCTGGACTCCCCGGTGAGGGCCTCGGCGGAGTCGATGCCGGCTCCGGCGAGCGTCCTCAGCTGGTCCTCTATGAGCGCGAGGGTGGGCTCGAGGACGAGCGCGGCGCCCGGCCGCAGCAGGCCCGCGAGCTGGTAGACCAGCGACTTCCCTCCGCCGGCCGGCAGCACCGCGAAGACGTCCTCTCCCCTCAGCAGGCGGGAGACCGCCTCGGCCTGCCCGGGCCGGAAGGCGGGCTTCCCGAAGACGAGCCAGAGCAGGTACTCGAGGTCGGCGCGCTCCGGCGCCGCGGCGCGGGCGCGGCCCGGAGGAGCCGTCCACCCCCGCAGCGAACTCATCCGAAGCCCCGAGCTCAGCCGAAGGGCCGTCACCGCCCTCTCCGGGCCCTCCTCCTCGAGCGGGACCCTATAGAGTCGGCAGAGCTCCCTGAGCAGGCGGCGCAGGCCGTCGAGCGCCTCCTGAGCCTCCCGGGCGCGCTGCGCGCGCGGCCCCTCTCCCGGCGCGCCCCAGACCCGCCAGCGCGGCAGCGACGAGAGCGGCAGGCCCGCAAGGTCGGCGCTCGCGAGCAGCGCGAGCTCGAGCCGGCGCCGGCGCGGAGCGCGGCGCGAGCGCGTCAGGAGCTTGCGCGCGACCGCGAGGGCCGCGCACTCCGCCCCTCCCCGGAGGATCCGTCCGTCCGTCTCCGCCGCTCCCATGCAGAGGTTACGATCGAGGAGCGATAAAGTTCCCGGTGCCGTCCGCTATTCGGATCCCTCCCTCGAAGAGGGAGGGGAGCTAGGCACCGGGCGCCCGAAACTAAGTAAGATTCCCCTTAAGAGAGGCCTCCATGTCCCAGCCCGTCACCCGCCACCTCACCATCCTCCTCACCGACATCAAGGGCTTCACCGACAAGACCTCCCGGCGCAGCCGTTCGGACATCCAGGCCCTCCTCGACAAGCACCGTGAGCTCGTGCTCCCGACCCTCGAGGGGCGCGGCGGACGACTCATCAAAACGATCGGCGACGCCTTCCTCATGGTCTTCGAGAGCCCCACCGACGCCGTCCTCGCGGGAATCGCCGTCCAGGAGGTCCTCTCCAAGCACAACGCCGAGATCCCCGAGGACGACCGCATCGAGGTGCGCATCGCCATCAACGCCGGCGAGGTCAACCTCGCCGAAAACGACGTCTTCGGCGAGCCGGTCAACATCACCGCCCGCATCGAGAGCATCGCCAAGGCCGGCGAGGTCTTCTTCACCGAAGCCGTCTACCTCGCCATGAACAAGACCGAGGTGCCCTCCAGCGAGGTCGGCCTCCTCCAGCTCAAGGGGATCCCCGAGAAGGTCCGCGTCTACAAGGTGCGCAAGGAGAGCCCGGTCGGCAGCGGCGAGAGCCTCCCGCGTCCCGCCGGCTTCTTCAGCGCCCTGCGCGGCGCTCCCGCGGGGCCCGAGCCGAAGGCCTACCCCGTCCCCTCCGGAGCCTCCGGGCGCCCTCCTCTGTGGCGCCGGGGCGTCGCCGTCCTCATCGACCTCGTCCTCGTGGGCATGCTCGTGGGCATCCTCACCGGCGGCGAGAGCGAGCGGGTGCATGTCGGCTACAAAGCCCCGAAGGACGACCCCCTCGCGCAGCTCGCCGAAGGGCGGACCGTCATCGGCGAGGACGGCACGAAGGTCCAGCTCGGCAAGGACGGTCTGCACGTCGAGGGCGACGACGGCACGAAGGTCACGCTGGGCAAGGGCGGCATCCGGGTCGACGCGAAGAACGCGAAGGTCGCGCTCGACAAGACGGGCGTTCAGGTCGACGCACATCGGTCGAAGCGCGCGGACGAGGACGACGAGGACTCCACGACGCTCTACGACGAGGACGGCGTCTCGGTGCGCACGGAGCGCCGCAGGAAGAACGTCGCCTTCCCCCTCTTCTGGCTCCTCTATTCGACGCTCTTCCTCGGCCTCTGGAAGGCCACCCCGGGCAAGCGCGTGCTCAAGCTCGAGGTCGCCCGCATGGACGGCGCCGCCTTCGACTGGAAGGACGCCTTCGTACGCTCCCTCTTCTCCCTCATCTCCGGCTACGCGGTGATGTTCGGCTACCTCTGGGCGCTCTGGGAGCGCGACCGCCGCGGCTGGCACGACCTCTGGGCCGGCACCGTCGTGCGGGGCAGGGAATCCGCGTAGCGGATTCCCTGAGAGTTAGGGAATCCCCTCCGCCCCCCCTCCCCACTCCCGCTGCCTCCATGTCCCGGCGCGGCAGGCGGCGGATAGGGCAGGGTGGAGGGAATCTTCGACAACAGAAATCCCCCCTCCCCCTTCCCCCTCCCGCAGGAAGGGGAGCAGAGCACCTAAAATAACCTGGGGTGGCCTTGGAAGCCCCGAGATAGGGTCGAGACCGCGACGGGATGCCGGGGGCATAGCCGCAGCGCTATGTACCCGGCGGCCCAACAATGGTATCGGCCCTATATCGGGGCTTCCCTTCGGGCGGGGCCGATTTCGACCCGCCTGCGTTGTTGCCGCGACGCGTACATACCTTCGGGTATGCCCGCGCCGCGGACGCCGCGCATTCGGGCCAAACTCGGCCCCGCCAAGGCCGCCCCAGGCTATTTTAGGTGCTCTTAGGAAAACGGCTATTTCTCTAAGCGCCGAAAGATCCCGCGGATGCGGGCGAGGATGATGGGCGGCTTCGTCGGCTTGACGATGTAGTCGTCGGCGCCGAGCGCGAGGGCCGTCTCCTGGCTGCGGTCGTCGGTCTCGGCGGTCATCACGATGATGGGCAGGTCGCCGCGGCCGAGGTTCTCGCGCACGCTGCGGATGACGCCGAAGCCGTCGAGGTTCGGCATGTTGAGGTCGCAGACGAGCAGGTCCGGCTGCCAGGCCGCGACGCGCTCGAGGGCCTTCACTCCGTCGACGGCCTCCTCGACCTCGTAGCCCTCCTTGACGAGGACCTGCCGCATGATCACGCGCACGACCGCATCGTCGTCGGCGACGAGCACGCGCTTCTTGAGGGACGGCACCGGAGCGGACTCCGCCGGCGCCTTCGCTTCAGAAGGCCGCGACGCTTCAAGACCGAGGAACGGCAGCGCCTCCACGACGGAGGTGTCGCCGCCGGCGACATGCCAGGCGGCGTCGCGGCTCAAAGGCGAGAGCATCCCCGAATTCAGCGCTTCCTGACGCAGCGCCCCCTCGCTCATCCCGACGGAGATCTTCTCACGCATCCCGGCGTCGACCTCGAAGAGTTCGAGGAGCGGCAGGCGTCCCTTATAACCGGAGAAATCGCACTTGAGGCAGCCCTTCGCCTCCATGAAGGCGGGCGCGATCTTCCACTTCTCCATGAGCGCTCGCAGGTCCGCGTCGAGCTTCGACGGGTCGCCCTTCGTCCGGCAGTCGGGACAGAGCCGGCGCACGAGGCGCTGGGCGAGCACCCCGACGAGGCCCGAGGCGATCTTGAAGCGCTCGGCGCCCATGTCCGCGAGGCGCGGGACGGCGCCGACGGCGTCGTTGGTGTGCAGCGAGGAGAGGACGACGTGCCCGGTCAGCGCCGCCTGCAGCGCGATGTCGGCCGTCTCATGGTCGCGGACCTCGCCGACGAGGATGATGTCGGGGTCCTGGCGCAGCACGGAGCGCAGGATGCCGGCGAAGGTCAGGCCGCGCTTCTCGTTGACCTGGACCTGGTTGATCCCCTCGAGCCGGTACTCGACGGGGTCCTCGACCGTCACGATGTTCGTGTCGCCCGTCTTCATGGAGCTGAGGATGGAGTAGAGCGTCGTGGTCTTGCCCGAGCCGGTCGGGCCGGTCACGAAGAGGAGGCCTTGAGGCAGTGCGAGCAGCTTCTTGAGGCGCTCGATGAGGTCGGGCCGCAGACCCAGCTTCCCGAGCGGGACCTCGGCCGTGCGCCGGTCGAGGACGCGCAGCACGACCTTCTCGCCCCAGGTCGTCGGCAGAGTCGAGACGCGCAGGCCGATGTCGACGCCGCCCACGCGCAGCTTGGCCCGCCCGTCCTGGGGCTGCTGGTGTTCGGCCACGTCGAGGTTCGCCATGATCTTGATGCGCGAGACCACGGCCCCGGCGGCGAGGACGCGCGGGAGCGTCAGCACCGTCTTCAGGATCCCGTCGACGCGCATGCGCACGACGCTCGAGGTCTCTTCGTGCTCGACGTGGATGTCGGAAGCGCCCATGCGCACGGCGCGGGCGATGAGGGAGTCGACGAGCCGGATGACCGGGGACTCCGCCCCGGCGGCCGCCTGGACCGCGTCGACGACCTCGACCTTGTCCTTCTCCTCGACCCGCTTGAGCAGCTCGAAGACGACGGAATCTCCTTTATAGACCCCGTCGATGAGCGCGAGCAGCCGCTCGGGCAGGACATAGAGGGCGCGCGGCTGACGCCCGCAGACCGCCTGCACGTCCTGCAGCAGGTCCATGTCGATGGGGGCGCAGGTCAGGACCTCGATGGAGTCGCCGTGAGCGCGATAGGGCAGGACCGTCCGGGCCCGACAGACCTTCTCGGGGATGAGCCCGAGCGCCATCTTGTCGATCTCTCCCGGGCCGGGGTCGGCGGAATCGACGCAATGCACCGACTGAACGGCCTTCAGGAGCTCGTCGGGAGAGGCGCGCCCCGCCTCGATGATCAGGTGGGCCAGCCAGGGCTTGCCGCTCTCGCGCATGCACTCGAGCTCCTTCCCGTTCATCCCGGGAAGGGTCAGGGCCGCGCGAACGAGCCACTCGTCCTTGAAGCGGTGGGGCAAGCGTCTCCTTGCGGATCAGGTCCGGCCATTCCCCCTTCCCCTCCCCCTTCCCGCGGGAAGGGGAGTTAAGGAAGGAAAGGAGTCCCAATCAGGTCGGGGTCGGCGGCTCCATGCGCTCGGACGCGCCGACGGCGGCGGTCTCGCGCGCTTCCTGCTGGGTCGGTCCCGGGAAGTAGAGCTGGTCCACGTAGTCCTTGACCATGCGGTCGGAGCAGTAGACCGGCGCCACGGTGGCGATGGACTCCTTCATCACCCGGCACCAGCCCACGGCCACGTCGTTGGCCGCGCGGTCGTAGTACAGCGGGACGATCTTCTCTTCGAGCAGCGAGTAGATGGCCTTCGCGTCCGCCTCGTCGTGCTCGGTCGGCGGGAGCTCGGAGTTGTCCGGCGGGGCCCAGCCGTTCTCGCGGTTGTAGGCCTCCTCCCACCAGCCGTCGAGGATGCTGAGGCTGGGGACGCCGTTGGCCGCGGCCTTCTGGCCGCTCGTGCCGCAGGCCTCGAGCGGGAAGAGCGGGTTGTTGAGCCACAGGTCGCAGCCCTGCACGAAGTAGCGCGCCTTGTGCATGTCGTAGTCCTCGATGAAGGCGATGTGCCCACCGAGTTCCGGGTCGCGCGCGAGCTGATAGACCTGCGAGATGAGCTTCTTGCCGTTCTCGTCGGCCGGGTGGGACTTGCCCGCGAAGATGATCTGCACGGGCCGCCAGGGGTCGAGCAGGAGCTTCTTGAGCCGGTCCATATCCCGGAAGATGAGCGTCGCGCGCTTGTAGCCGGCGAAGCGCCGCGCGAAGCCGATGGTCAGCGCCTCAGGGTCGAGCAGCGCCCCGCCCGCGATGACCTGCGAGTTGTCGAGCCGGTCCTTCATCCAGCGGGCGCGCACGACGTCGCGGACCAGGTTGATGGTCTCGCGCTTGTTGCGCATGTGCACCGTCCAGAGCTCCTCGTCGGGGATGGAGTGCACCTTGCGCCAGAGGCGCCGGTCGTCCTGGTGCTCGCGCCAGCCCGGGACGTACTGGTCGTAGAGCGTGCACATGGACTGCTTGACCCAGGTCGGCAGGTGGACGCCGTTGGTCACGTGCCCGAGCGGGACCTCGTCGACGGACTTGTTCGGCCAGAGCGGCTGCCACATCTGGCGGCAGACCATGCCGTTGCGGCGGCTGACGCCGTTGCGGCGGCCGGAGAGGCGCAGCGCGAGCGCGGTCATGTTCCAGCCGTCCCCGCCCCCGGGCGCGCGGCCCAGGCGAAGGAACTCCTCGCTGTCGAGCTTGAGCGCTTCCCAGTAGCTGCGGAAGTACTCGGAGACGAGGTCCTCGGGGAAGACGTCGTGGCCGGCCGGGACCGGGGTATGGGTCGTGAAGACGGTGGTCTCGGCGACCTCGCGG
Organism: Elusimicrobiota bacterium; assembly: GCA_041660925.1. Lineage (NCBI taxonomy): Bacteria > Pseudomonadati > Elusimicrobiota > Elusimicrobiota bacterium. Next base: position 61,763 of record JBAZVI010000010.1, on the reverse strand, counting down.
CGGGCCTCCTCGAAGTTCTTGCCCTGCATCACCAGCTCGTGGATGCGCTCGAGCATGAGGAAGGCCGCGTGGCCCTCGTTGGCGTGGAAGACCTTCGCCTCGAGGCCGAGCGCGCGCAGGATGCGCACGCCGCCGATGCCGAGCACGATCTCCTGGCGCAGGCGCATGATGCGGTCGCCGCCGTAAAGCCGGCTCGAGATGTCGCGGTCGCCGACGTCGTTGCCCTCGACGTTGGTGTCCATCAGATAGAGGGGCACGCGCCCGACCTGCACCTTCCAGACGCCGATGTGCAGCGGCCAGGTGCCCAGGTTCAGGCGCAGGATGCAGCGGCTGCCGTCGGGCATCTGCGCCGGCGAGACCGGCGAGGTGTCCCAGTCGAGGAAGTCGTAGTAGTTCTGCTGCCAGCCCTCGATGCCGATGCGCTGCTGGACGTAGCCCTGCGGATACATGAAGCCCACGCCGACGAGCGGCACGCCGAGGTCGGAGGCGGACTTGCAGTGGTCGCCGGCCAGCACGCCCAGGCCGCCCGAGTAGATGGGCAGCGAGTTGTGCACGCCGAACTCGGCCGAGAAGTAGGCCACGGAGTCCTTGTTCCCGGGGTGCGCGCCCGAGAACCAGGTCTTCTTGGGCGCCATGTACTTGTCGAAGTCGATGAGGACGGCGTCGTACCACTGCAGGAACGTCGGGTCTTTCGCGACGGCCTCGAGCCGCTCCTTGCGGCACAGCGAGAGCAGCTTCACCGGGTTGTGGTTCGTGTTGCGCCAGAGGGTGCGGTCGATGTACTTGAAAAGTCCGCGGGCCGGGGGGTTCCAGCTCCACCAGAGGTTCTGAGCGATGTCCTTGAGGCGGGCCACCCGTGCGGGGATGTTGCTGATGCGCGTCTCGTCCATGAGGTTTACTCCTCCAAGATAGGGCCGGAGCCCTGTTTACGAGGTCTCATGATATAAATTTTGGAGGCCTCCGGGGGCCTTTCTCCGACGGGAAGACTCGCTTTTCAGCGAAAAAACAATAAAACGCGTTTTCAGCCGCGTGAGCGGGAGCCAAACGCAAAATGAGCGTTATATTTGCTTTTTAGCGCGCTTGGACTTCAAGACCGGGTGGAGTTCGGCGTCACCGTAGCGGCGCAGGTACTCGGTCCAGATGCCCTCGCATTCCTTGTATAGAGCGCAGGGGCGGCAGCGCGGAGGCTTGCGCCGGGCGATCCGGGCCCGGGAGGAGCTCACGTCCTCGTTGCGGAAATCCGGCGCCCAGTGCCGGGTGTGGAAGAGGCGGCGCTCGACCCGCTCGCTGACCTGCTCCTCCCAGCCCTGGAAGTGGCAGAGCGGGACGTAGCGGACCAGCCACTCCCGGTACCCGGCCCGGCGGCCGACCTCGAGCGCCGAGCGCATGCGCGGGGCCGCCCGGGAGATGCGCGGGACGAGGCGCGCGAAGTCGTCGTGGGCCCCTCCGTAGGTGGGGTCGACGAAGATGTACTCCACGAACTCGACGCCCAGGCGCGCGTAGAGTCGGGCGATCGCCGGCACCCGCGCGAGGTTCCCTTTATAGACCGTGGTGTTGCCGTGGATGCGACTGAAGCCGAGCCGACGCAGGTTCGCGATGCCCGCGAGGAGCTGGCGGAAGCTTCCCGGGCTGCGCGTCGCCCGGTCGTGGACCGCCGCGGTGTCGCCGTGCAGGGAGAACATCACGTCGGTGAGCCCCGCGCGCACGGCCGCCCCGGCGAAGGAGCGCAGCGCGAAGGCCCGCCCGTTGGTCGCGGTGACGATCTTCGGGATGCCGAGCCGGCGGGCGGTGCGTACGAGCTGGAGGAAGTCCGGCCGGATGGGCGCCTCGCCGCCGATGAGCTCGAGATAGCCGGCCCCCTCGCGGGCGGCGCGGTAGACGTCCCGGAGCACCTCCTTCGTCCCGCGCGCGGGGAGGTCCCGCTTGCAGGCGTCGATGCAGAAGACGCAGCGGTTGTTGCAGCGGTAGTCGGTGAAGACGACGACCTTCTTGACCCGCGCGGCGCTCATGCGACGCACCCCTGGGTCCCGCGGAAGTCGAGCCAGAGCGGCGGCTCCGGCCGCGCGACCGCCTTGCCGCCGACGACGAGCGCCCCGGCGCGGAGTTCGAAGCCCCCTGCGCGTGTCAGCCGCGTCCGCAGCCCCGGGGAGAGCAGCGAGCGCGGAGCGCGCAGCTTCCCGGCCCGGACACGCAGGGCCCCGGCGGGGCCCCGGCGCGAGCGCGCGTCCTCGAAGACCGCGAACTCGTACTTCCCGAAGTGGAGCACGGGCCGCGCCAGCCCCTCGCGGATGCGCCGCGCCCAGTCCGGCGCGTAGCGGCGCATGAGGCCGTAGACGACGCCGGCCTTATAGAGGCTCTCCTCGCAGCGGTAGGTGCACGGATGCCAGGAGACGGCGTTGAGCGAGGGCAGCATGAGGCCGCGGTTGAGGGCGATGAAGCGCTCGTAGCGCCGCTTGTCCTGAGCGCGGGCGGCCGTCGAGAGCAGCGAGAAGTGGTTGAACACGTCGTTGAGCAGGAAGGGGAGCGGCCCTCCCGCGGGGGTGGCCTCGGCGGTCGCGCGCACCAGGTCGGCGCTCGCCGCGCCGGCGTCGCGCTCGTCGCGCCAGCGCAGGTAGGCGCGCACGCAGCATTCCGGGTAGCCGAGCCAGCAGCCCCAGTCGAAGTTGTTGCGCAAAGACGCGCTCGGTCCCCGCGGCCCGCCGGCCGGGGGCGCGAGCAGTCCCCGCCAGCAGCGCGCCGCCGCCGCGAGGTCCCCCGCGCGGCGTCCCACGAGGAACATGGCCTTCTTCTGGAAGTGGAAATGCTTCCCGGACGGCCGCTCCGGCTTGAGCCAGCGCAGCCCCAGCGCCCGGCAGAGGTCGCGGATGTAGACCTCCTCCGAAGGCAGCACGTCCGTATAAAGGACGGGCTTGACCCCCGCGAGCACCCCGAAGAGGTCGCAGAGGTGCGGGTCCTGCGGCCGCAGAGGGACCTTGGCCAGCTCGGTCTTCACGCGCCCCCCAGCAGCCGCCGCAGCGGCCCGATCAGGTCCCCGCCCAGCAGGAGGGTGAGCGCCGAGCCGACGACGATCCAGAGCCCGAAGGGCTCCCCCTCGCTGACCTCGACGCGCGCGTCCTTCACCGGATGGGTCGCCATCCACTGGCGCAGCGCCGCGGCCTGCTCCTCGGTGACCCCCTCCACGAAGAGGGGCTCGAAGTGCTCGGCGAAGAAGTCCTCGTCGGAGCGAAGGATGTCGAGCTGACGCGGGGTGAGCACCATCCCCGGCCGCAGGTCCTCGGGCATGATCCAGCGCGTCGCGCGCCCCTCGAGGATGGCGGAGATGACGACGCGGCCGAGGAAGAAGAAGAGGCTGAACTCGAGCATCCGCACGAGCGAGAGTCCCAGCACGCCCAGCAGGCGCGGCTCGCGCAGCCACGCGGAGAGCAGGTAGACGGCGAGCAGGACGAGCGAGGCCCGGGCCGCGCGGCGGTCGCGCAGCCAGACGGAGGCGCGCTCCCAGAGGAAGAAGAGGAGGAAATAGAGGAGCGTGGGGCGGCGCAGCACGCGGGCGAGCCCGCCGCTCATCGCCTCCGAGAGCAGCGCCTGGACGAGGAAGATGGCGGCGAGGTTGACGGCGTACGCCGGGACCTGCTTGAGCGTCTCCGGCGCCGCCGCGCGCCATGCGGCGAAGGCCTTCCCCGCGCGGAAGAGCAGCGAGGTCCCGTCGGAGGGCGCCGTCGCCCGGTGCCGCAGCCCGGCCGTGAAGAGCACGACGGCCGCGGGGATGAAGATGTTGACGAGGATGCCGAGGAAGAGGGAGTGCGGGAAGAGGCGCAGGTCCGGGCGGAGCAGCGGCAGCAGGGCCGCGCAGGCCATGAAGAGCTTCGCGTCGCCGGCCGGCCAGACCCCGCCCACCCAGAGCGTGAGCCCGCCGACCACGCAGAGCGAGAGGTGCCGGGCGAAGTCCCCGTAGAAGTTCCAGAGGAGGAAGCGCTCGACGCGCCCGGCGTTGCCCAGCCCCGTGAGCGCGAGCTCCCAGGCGAGCAGAGCCCCGCAGAGGGCGAAGCCCTGGAGCACCCTCCGGTTGGGGATGCGCTTGGTCGCGAGGTCCTCGCGCGCGGCGCGCCAGCCCCAGAGGAGGAAGAGGACGGCGGCGGCGGCGCGGACCCCCGCGTCGAGCGCGGCGTCCTTCAATCGGCCCCCTGCAGGCCGCGGAAGTCCAGCCAGTACGCCGGCTCCGAGAGCGGGACCTTCTTCCCCGCCACGCTCAGCCGGCCGCCCTTCAGGGTGAAGCCGCCGGCGCGCACGAGCCGCGAGGCGAAGGCCGCCGAGAGCAGCGAGCGCGGCTCCGCGACCTCGCCGACCTCGACCTCGAGGCCGCCGGAGGAGGTCCGGCGCGCGCGCGCCGTCGAGAACACCGCGAACTCGTACTTGCCCAGACAGAGCATCGGCCGCGCGAGCTTCTCGCGCATCGCGTCCGCCCACGCCGGGAAGTAGTGGCGCATGAGCCCGTAGACGACGCCGGCCCGGTAGAGGCTCTCCTTGCAGCGATACTGGCAGGGGTGCCAGGAGATCGCGTTGTAGACGGCGAGCCCCTTGTCGCGGTTGAGCCGCATGAAGCGGCGGTAGCGCTCGACGTCGCGGGCGCCGGCGCCGATGAGGGAGAAGTAGTTGAAGACGTTGTTGAGGAGGAAGGGGAGCGGCCCTCCGAGGGGCGTCTCCTCCGCGATGGCTCCCACCAGGTGCCCGCCGCGGCGGCCGCAGCCGCTGCCCGTGCGCCAGCGCAGGTAGGCCTTCACGCAGCACTCGGGGTAGCCGAGCAGTACGCCCCAGTCGATGTTGGCCTTCGCCGAGACCTTCGCGTCGCGCTCGTTGAGCCCGCGCCAGCTCTCCTCGGCGGCGCGGAGGTCCTCGTCCCGGCGCCCCATGAGCACCATCGTCTTGCGCTGCGCATGGAACTGCCGGCCCTTCTCGCGCTCGGGCAGGCGGTAGCGGAGGCTGAAGACGCGGCAGAGGTCCTGGATGTAGCGCTCGTCGCGGGGGACGATGTCGGTGTAGAGCACCGGCTTCACGCCGGCGAGCACCCCCATGAGGTCGCAGAGGTGCGGGTCGTAGTCGCGCAGCTCGAGCTTCTTCGCGGCGAGTCGCAGGGCCTTCTTCATGCTTCTCCTCTCTTCAAGGCGGAAAGCTCCCCGTCGCCGTGGAGCGCCTCGTACCACTTCATCAGTCCCAAGCAGCGGCTCTTCGCCGGGCAGCGCCGGCAGACCGGCGGATAGACGCGGTCGGAGCGCGGCAGGGTCACGCGGGCGTTCGGCCGCAGCTCCGCCGCAAGCACGCAGAGCGGGAAATGGTAGAGCTCCAGGCGCGGGAAGGCGGCCAGGAGGCCCCGCTGCTTCGCGAGGACGCGCGCGACGCGGGAGAGCGGGACGAAGAGGCGCCGGAGGTTCTTCTCCGACTGCCCCTCCACCTCGAAGTAGATGAGCGTGAGCCGGTACGCCGAGGGGTCGCCGAAGCCCCGGCGCAGGAAGCGGAGCAGGGCGGGGAGGCCGGCCAGGGTCTTCGCGTGCAGGATGACGCGGACCTCGACCTCCTGGCCGCGGCCGCGCAGCTCGAGGAGGTTGCGCAGGCCCGCCGCGGTCTGCGCGAAGCTCCCGCGCACCCGGGTCACCGCGTCGTGGGCGCGCGCGGTCGCCGCGTGCAGCGCGACCGCCGTCAGCAGCGGCCGTCCCGCGCGTCGCAGGAACTCGGCGGTGAAGTCGCGGTAGCAGAAGCGCCGGCCGTTGCTGAGCACGCGCAGCTCGCGCGAGCCGGCGCGGCGCCGGAAGAAGGCCATGAGCTCGAGGACCTGCGGGTGCAGCGTCGGCTCCCCGCCCGTGAGCAGGAAGTAGTCGTCGAGCCGGGTGTTCTTGAAGTAGACGTCGAACTCCCCGGAGAGGTAGCGCTCGAGCTTCTCGCGCTGGCGCGCCAGCGTGTAGCTCTTCCCCGCCGCCTCGAAGAACTCGTCGGGGTTCGTGCACATCACGCAGTTGTTGTTGCAGCGGTGCCAGAGGGCGATGTCAGGCATCCGTTCCCTCCGAGAAGTCGAGCAGCAGCGGGGCCCCGGCCAGCCGGCGGCCTCCCGCGCGCACGGCGCCGCGGGAGACGGAAAGCTCCCCGCCGGCCAGGCGCCGCCGCAGGGCGGCCGGGAGCGGGGCCCGCGGAGCGCCGACCGAAGAGAAGCGGACCTCGCGGGCGCCGCGCTCCCCGCGCGAGAAGCGGGCGCCGTCGAGCGCCGCGAAGGCGAAGCGGTCGAAGTAGAGCACGGGCCGGCTCAGGAACGCTCTCAGCGCCCGGGCGTCGCCCGGGAAGAAGCGCTTCATGAGCGAGAAGACGGCCCGCGCGGAGCGCAGGCTCGGCGCGCAGCGGTAGGAGCAGGGGTGCCAGGAGACGACGCCCCGCTCCAGCGTCCCTTCCCCCCGGTTCTCGCGCGCGAGGCGCGCGTAGAGCTTGTCCTCCCCCCTCTGCGCGCGCAGCGGGGTGGAGGCGAAGGTGAAGAGGTCGTTGAGGAGGAAGGGCAGGGGATCGTCGGCCCGCGGGGTGCGGTCCGCGAGGGCGCGCACGAGGTCCTCCTCCTTCTTCCCCGGCCGCGGCGCCCAGCGCAGATAGGCGCGCACGCAGCACTCCGGATAGCCGAGCAGGCGCCCGAGCGCGCGGTTGCTGTCGGGGATGCGGGGCAGCGCCCAGGCGCGCAGGCCCGCCTTGAGGACGCCCTCCCGGCGGGAGACGAAGACGATGCGCGCGCCGTCCTGGAAGGCCGTCCCCCGGTCCGGGCGCATGAGCGGTCGCGCCTGGCGCAGGGAGAGCCGCCGGCAGAGCGCGTCCCAGCGCGGCGCCTCCTCCTCGCGCACGCTCGCGTGGAGCATGGGCTTGACCCCGGCGAGCACGCCGAGCAGGTCGCAGCAGCGCGGATCCTCGGGCTTGAGCAGCGAGAGGAGTCCCAGGCTCATCGCGCGCGCCCCCTCACCGGGACGAACTCGTCCCAGCCGTGGATCTCCGGGTACTCCTTCCAGGGGCCCTCGCAGACCGGGTCCCAGCGGCAGCGTCGGCACTCGGCTCGCTTGGCCTTGCCGTGCGCCTGCCGATAGGCGCGGAAGCTCTTGAGCGTCTCCTCGGCGTCCACGACGGGGCCGTCGGGGATGATGCGTTCGGCGACGCACGCCTCATAGCCCTTCATCAGGCAGTAGGGGATGGCCTCGGTGTAGCAGCGGACCCCGGCGCGCAGGCCGACGTCGAGCCCCTTGCGGACGAAGGGCATGGCGTCGCTCTTGCGCGGGACGATCCAGCTCCGGTTCTCCCAGGCCCGCCCGACGATGTGGATGAAGGCGAACTGGTACTGGCGCACGCCGAGACCCACGAGCAGGCGGGCCAGCGCGGGGAGCTTGCGGTAGTTGCTCGAGGTCACGACGCTGTTGGTGATGACGGAGAGCCCGCAGGCGACGGCGTTGCGGATGCCCTGCACGGTCTGCCTGAAGCTGCCGGGGGCGCGCGTGAGGCCGTCGTGCGTCTTCGCGTCGGGACCGTGCAGCGCCGGCGAGAACTCGGTCGCGCCCGCGGCCTTGAGGCGCCGGCAGAAGTCGGGGTAGGCGGCGCTGCGTCCGTTGGTCTGGATCTGGATGCCGCGAAATCCCAGCGTCCGGGCCGCGGCGACGGCGTCGAGGAGCCCGCGGTGCAGCGTGGGCTCGCCGCCGGTGAACACGACCCCGTCGATGCCCTCGCGGCGCGCGCGGCGCAGGTCGGCGAGGATGCGCGGCAGGGGCCGGTCGGGGAAGCGGTCGCGCTTGTCTCCCTGCACGCAGAAGTGGCAGAGGTTGTTGCACTGGAAGCCGACCTTGATGTCGACGCGGCGCGCGCTCATAGCCCGAGGCACTCCCTCACGGGAGAGAAAGGGAAGGCCTCGAGCAGGGCCTCGAGCTTGCCGCGCACGCCCGCGACGTTCCCGTACTGGACCCAGCGCTTCCACGCCGGCAGGCCCTCGGGCGCCGGGCCCTCGAGCTCCCAGCTGTGCGCGAAGGCGTGGACCGGCCGGCCGGCGGCGCGCAGGGCGCGCAGACGCTCGAGGATGAAGCCGGTGGGCGCGCAGCGCAGGAAGGTCCCGCCGGCGAAAGGGAGGTTCGCCCCGAGGAGGCGGAAGGTCGAGGGCGGGAACTCGAGGAGGCCGCCGGGGAGCGTCCGCGGGAAGCGCTCGGCGTCGGGCCGGAAGCCGAGAGGGTAGAGGCTCGAGTCGTAGCGCAGCCCGAGCCGCGGGAGCAGCGCCGCGGCCAGCGCCTTGTGCCGGCCCAGCGACCAGGTGGGCGCGCGGTAGCCGACGACCTCGGCGCCGGAGACCCGGCGCAGGGCTTCGACGGAGCGGCGCACGTCCTCCTCGAACTCGGCGGCGCCCATGCGGTGGACGAGGCGGTGGCGCCAGCCGTGGCTGGCGAGTTCGTGCCCGCGCGCGGCGACGAGGAGCACGGTCTCCGGGTACTTCTCGACGAGCGCGCCGACGAAGAAGAAGGTGGCTTTCACGCCGCGGCGCTCGAGGAGGGCGAGGAGCCCGGAGACGCTCTCCGGCAGGCGGGTGCGCGCTCCGTCGTCGCGCGGCCCGCCCTCGAAGAGCACCGTCTGGCACCATTCCTCGACGTCGACGCTCAGCGCGCAGGCCGCGTTCCCGCGCCCGGCCTCCGGCCGGGTCCGGGCGGGGGCCTCCGCGTTCACGCGCGCTCCCCTTGTTCGCGTCCGCAGCGCGCGCACATGGGAAGGCAGCCTCCCATGCCGCGCAGGGCCTCGCGGAAGCGGCGGTAGCGCGCGCCTTCCCAGGACGCGCGCCACGCGGCGCCCTTCCCGCTCCCCATCGGCAGGGCCAATGGCTGGCAGGTGAGCACCTCTCCGGCGGGAGACAGCCACAGGCTGCCCCACTGCGCCGGACAGCCGCCGCGGCGCTCGGAGGGGAGCTTCGGGTCGTACCAGCGCAGGATGCCGGAGTCGTCGAGATCCGGGTAGAAGGCGACGTCGCGGCGCCCGAGCGAGCTGATGCGCGCGACCTGCTCGCAGACGACGCGCGGGTCGATGCCCTTGGCGCGGCCCTCCGAAGGGCGCAGGGAGACCTTCCCCGCCTTGCAGTCGCGCACGGCCTTCGCGCTGAGCGTCAGCGCTCCGCGCGTGCAGTACTCGAGGTGGCCGAAGGAGATCCCGTCGGGCTTGAGCGCGACGAGCGAGCGGGCGAGGCGGTGGAGGACGCGGTGGTTGCCCGGGTGGATCGTGCAGCGGACGACGGCGCGCGTCTCGGTGCCCGCGCGCGCGCGCAGCATGCAGCGCAGGCCGACGATGGCCTTGTCGTAGGAGCCCCTGCGGCGCGTGTAATGGTCATGGATCGACCGGTCGCCGTGCAGGGAGACCGCGACCTCGTCGACCCCCGCCTCGACGAGCCGGACGGCGGTCTTCTCGTCGAGGAGGGTGCCGTTGGTGCTCAGCACGGCGCGGTGCCCGCGGCTCTTGATGTACTCGATGAGGGCGGGCAGGTCGCGGCGCAGCAGCGGCTCTCCCCCCGTCAGAAGGAAGGTGCGGGGACGACCCGCGAAGGCGTCGACGAGCGCCTTCCAGCGCGGGAGCGTCAGCTCCCCCCGGCCGCGCTTGAGCGCGGGGTTGTCGGGCAGGAAGCAGAAGCGGCAGGACTGGTTGCAGCGGTACGTGAGGTCCAGGGCGATCTCGACCGGCTCAGCGGCGGCGTCTCTACGCACGAGCGCCTCCCAAGGGTTTCGGAACGGCCACGACGCGCCGCGGCGGGACGGCCGCCGGGCGCTTCACTCCCCGCGCGCTCCGCACCCGCCGGCGGCGCGGAGCTTCTCCCCGTAGCGCTCCATGAAGCGCGGATCGTTCATGGGGCAGTCGAAGTGCTCCTGATGGCTCGCGAAGAGCTCCGAGCGCCACATCCGGTGCACGACCTTCTCGAGCGGCTCCTCGCGGATGTTGCCGAAGGTCAGCGGCATGTAGCAGCAGGCCATCACGTCGCCGTAGGCGGAGACGTCGAACTTGTTGCGGATCATCGAGTTGCACCAGAAAGGGACCTCGGCGCTGTTGAGGAACTCGGTCTCCCAGCAGACCCAGTCCGGGTCGAGCAGCGAGCGCAGCTCCTTGAGCTCCGCCCCGGAGAGTCCGATGCCCTCGCGGCCGATCCACTTGCCCGTCTGGATCGCCGAGAGGATGCGGACCCGCGCGCCGATGGAGCGCGCCAGCGCGATGGAGCGCCGCAGGGTCCCGTCGGCGAGGTTCTCGCGGGTCGCGTAGAGCGACATGAAGCAGGGCACGCCGTGGCGCACGCAGGCCCGCAGGGCCTCGAGGGCCTTCTCGAAGGTGCCGGCCACCCCGCGCAGGCGGTCGTGCGTCGCCGCGTCGGGGCTGTCGATGCTCACGCGCAGGAGGTCGATGCCGGCGCCCTGGAGCTCGAGGACCATCGCCTCGTCGAGGCGCAGCCCGTTGGAGTCGAGCGAGGCGAAGAGCCCCTTCGCCTTCGCGTGGCGCACGTAGTCGACGATGCCGGGGGCGACGAGCGGCTCTCCGCCGAAGAAGTGGATGCCGGAGGCCCCCAGGCGCGCGAGATCGTCGATGAAGGCGCGGACCTCCTCGGGGGTCAGCTCGCGCTGCGCGTCCTTGCGGAAGAGGCCCGCGCCGCAGTGCACGCAGCTGCACTGGCAGCGGTAGGTCACCGAGAAGACCGCGGTCGCGCCGAAGAGCGGCGAGAAGAGGCGGAGAAGCCCGAGGATATGCCGGAAATAGAGGCGCAGGAGGAAGACGAAGACGGGGTGGCCGTAGAACCGCCGGAAGACGCGGCGCAGGGCGTAGGAGGCGCGATGGATGGGATGGACGCTCGTCATCTCGGCGGCGGGGCGGGCCCGCGTGTGTTGATTATGCCATTTCGCGCGCGCGCGCGCGCATAGGGATACGTATTGCTACAATCCCTACATGACTTCCGAACGCACCGCGGTCGTGGTCGGCGCGAGCTCCGGCATGGGGCGGGGGCTCTCCGAGCTCCTCCTCGCCGAGGGCTGGACCGTGGGCGTCTGCGCCCGCCGCCGCGAGCGCCTCGAGGAGCTCCGGGCCGCGCACGGCGCGCGTGCCGTGCCCTGCGTCCTCGACCTCGCCCGACCGGACGAGGCGCGCGCCGCGCTCGAATCCCTGCTCGACGGGCTCGGCGGGTGCTCGCTCTTCGTGATCGCCGCCGGGCATACCGCGCACGACCCCGAGCTCGATTGGGAGCTCGAGCGCGAGGAACTCGCGGTCAACGTGCTCGGCTTCACCGCGGCCGCGAACCTCGCCTGGCGCCGCTTCGTCGAGGCCGGGGGCGGCCACCTCGCCGCGCTCACCACCGTCTCCGTCGGCCGCGGGGACCCCGAGGCCCCCGCCTACGCCGCCTCCAAGACCTACATGTCGCTCTATCTGCGCGGCCTGCGCCGACGCGCCAAGGAGAGCGGCTTCCCCATCACCGTCACCGAGGTGCGCCCCGCCTTCGTGCGCACCGAGCTCTCCGAGCGCATCCGCCCTTGGGGCATGGTGAAGGTCCCGCCGCGCGTGACCCCGCTCGACGAGGCCTGCCGCGCCCTGCGCTCCGGCCTCTCCCGGGGAGAGAGCGTCGTCTACGTCCCGGGCTGGTGGGGTCCGCTCGCCTGGGCCGCCTCTCTATTGGACTAGCTGCGCGAGGTCTTCCAGCGCGAAGGGCTTGCGAAGGAAGACGCGGAAGCCCGCGCGGACCGCGCGCTCCTCGTTCTCCGGGTCCCCGCTCATGATGACGCAGCGCATGGACGGACAGAGTTCCCGGAGCTTCCGGCAGAACTCGATGCCGTCCTCCCTCCCCACGTTCACGTCGCAGAGCGCCAGGTCCGGCGGCGTCTGCGCGCACAGCCGATGGAGGGAATCGCAGTCCGGCGCCCCCCTCGTCTCCCAGCCCAGCCGTACGAGCATCCGCGAGGCGAGGCAGAGCTGGGCGGGATCGTCGTCGAGCACATAGGCGAGCATACCCCCAGGATAGCATGATTGTCCTGTTCGGTCAATACTACAGGGTTTTTTCGTTCACACCCTTTGGAATCTGTCCCCTGCCCCCTGTTTGCTATAGAATCACGCCCTGGAGTCCGTCCGAGTAATAGCGTGTTCTCCGGTCGCGCGCTGTTGGAGCGAGCCGAGGAGAGAGGAGCGCGGCGATGCAGGGCATCGTAAGCGACGAACGACGAAGGCGCAGCCCGATAGCGCGCGACCCGCTCCTCCTACGAGGAGATGGGGCGGAGCGGGAGGCCCCATCCCGGTCGTGCGCCGCGTTGCTCCTCGCTCACATAGCGGCGCTATGCTCGCTCGTCGCGCCTTGCGCACGACTCAGGCTGAGGGCCTCCGGGGAATACGCTATTACTCGGACGGACTCCTAAATGAGCGGCGTCTATGACGGGATCGGCCGACGGGTGAGAGGCGAGCGCCACCGGCGCGGCTGGACCCAGGAAGAGCTGGGGGAGCGCGCCGGGATGCACCCCTCTTATATCGGGCAGATCGAGCGCGGGACGAAGAAGATCAGCCTCGCCGCGCTCCAGCGCCTGGCCAAGGCCCTCGCCGTGCGCATGGGCGCGCTCCTCGACGACCCCTTGCCGAACCCTTCCGCCGACGACGACTGGAGCTCGAAAGTCGGCGGCCTGCTCCGCGACCGGACCCCCTCGGAGCGCGGACTCCTGTACTCCACCCTTAAGCATCTGTCCCGCCAGATGCGCCGCAAACGTTGACCTGGGAAATCCGGCGCCCTGACGAAAGTCCTCGGTCTTTGCGCCGGATTTTTCAGGCCGCGTAAATAAGCGGTTCCTGACGACGGGAATGGTATTATAGGCGTAAGCCATGAGCATCAAGTCCGCCGCCCTCGACGCGGTCAACTCGCTGACCTTCTGGTTCAAGCGCAAGCCCCTCGACTACTACCGCCGCGCCGCCTTCATGCGCCTCGTGCGCGCCTATTTCTCCCACGTCGTGCCCGCCGTGCGCCGCTTCCTGCCGCTCTACGGCGCCGCGGCGGTCATCCTCCTGACCTACCGCTGCCAGTGCCGCTGCCGCCACTGCGGCATCGACTTCTACAAGAAGGAGAAGGACAAGGAGCTCTCGCACGCGGAGCTCCTCAAGCTCATCGAGGACCTCGGAGCGCTGGCCTGCCAGGAGGTCCACCTCTTCGGCGGCGAGCCGCTCATCTACCCCGACCTGCCCGCGCTCGTGCGCCACACCCGCAAGAACAGCATGAAGTCCACGCTGGACACCAACGGGCTCCTGCTCGACGAGCCCATGCTCCTCTCCCTCAAGGAGGCGGGCATCGACCAGATCGGCGTCAGCTTGGACAGCCCCATCCCGGAGAAGCACGACGAGATCCGCGCCATGCCCGGCCTCTTCGCGAAGGCGGTGGAGGGCGTCCGGCTCTGCGTCCGCCACGGCATCCCCTGCTACATCTCCACGGTCGCCACGAAGGAGAACCTCCGCAACGACGAGATGCGCGACATGCTCCGGCTCGCGGAGTCGCTGGGGACCAAGGTCCGCATCCTCGCGCCCATCCGCAGCGGCAAGTGGTGGGACCGCAAGGACATCCCCCTCACGATGGAGGAGCTCGGGCTCCTGCACTCGCTGCTGAGCAAGGAGCGCGCGTTCCGCAGCGCCGACTACCTCAGCTCCCCCGACATCCCCTACCTGTGCGGCGCGAAGCTGCGCAACCAGTTCGCCATCTCCGCCTACGGGGATGTCATGCCCTGCTGCTACCTCCCCCTCAGCTTCGGCAACGTGCGCACGGAGGCGCTCAAGCCCATCGTGCGGCGCCTGTGGGCCGCGAAGCTCTTCCCGGGCCACACGACCAGCCACGACTGCCCGCTCAACGACGAGTGCATGCACGAGCACTACGCCGACCGGATCAAGGCCCAGTCCCACATAGCCATCTAGGAGCGTGTCCCGACGATGACGCTGCGACCCTCGGGACACGCTCCTAGCCCTACATGAGAGTCGCCCTCATTCAGACGCCCTGGACCGAGGCCTCCGAAGGCGAGTACGCCGCCGTCTACAAGTCCTACACCGTCTTCCCCCCGCTCGGTCTGATGAGTCTGAGCGCCGCCATGGAGGAGGCCGGGCACCCCGTGGACCTCATCGACCTCGACGCGGAGCCCGTGGAGCTCGCCGCGCTCTGCGAGCGGATCCGCGCCTTCAAGGCCGACGTCGTCGGACTCACCGCCACCACCCCCGTCGCCCCCCTCGCGGAGGCGTACGCGAAGGCGCTCAAGAAGCGCCTCGGCCTCCCCATCGTCCTGGGCGGACCGCACGTCACGGCGGTCCGGGAGGCGGCGCTCGGCCCGGACGTCGACTTCGCGGTGATGAACGAAGGCGAGCGCACCTTCCCGGAGTTCGCGCGGGAGTTCGAGGGCGGCCGGGACTTCGCGAAGGTGGACGGCCTCATCCACCGCGCCGCCGACGGCTCGCCGCGCGTCAACCGCCCGCGTCCTTTCATCGAGGACCTCGATGTCCTCCCCTTCCCCTCGCGCGAGAAGGTCCCGCCCTCGCGCTACGCCTTCGAGGTCCCGGGCAAGGGCGTCGTGCCCGTGCCGACCGTCGAGTTCTCCCGCGGCTGTCCCTTCCACTGCGTTTTCTGCGCGGAGCGGCTCAACGTCGGCAGCCGCCTGCGCAAGCGCTCGCCGCGCCGGATCGTCGACGAGATGCTCGGCATGAAGGAGCGCTGGGGCACCGACCACTTCTCCATGCTCGCCTCGACGCTCACCGCCGACCGCGAGCACGTGAAGGCCTTCTGCTCGGAGCTCATCGCCCGCCGCGCCGGCGTCACCTTCGAGGGCCAGACGCGCGCGAACATCCTCGACCCCGAGCTGCTCGCCCTCATGAGGCGGGCCGGCCTCGTGCGCCTCACCCTCGGACTCGAGAGCGCCGACCCCGAGGTCCTGCGCCTCGCGCGCAAGGGCGTGAGCACCGACGAGCTCCGCACCGCCCTGCGCGCCTGCCGGGAGCTCGGCGTCGCGACCCAGGTCTCCGCCATGATCGGGAACCCCGGCGACACCGTCGAGACGGTGCTGGCGACCGCGCGCTTCGTGCGCGACACGCCCGAGATCATGTACTCGCCCTTCTCGATCGCCATCCCCTACCCCGGCACCGAGCTCCACGCGATGGCCGCGGAGGGACGCCACGGGCTCAAGCTCCTGCAGGGGGACCTGCGCCGCTTCTCGCGCTACGCGGGCGGGATGATGGAGGTCGGCGGACTCGCGCCGGCCGACCTGCTCAAGCTCCAGCGCCGGGCGCTCTTCATCGCGCACTCCACGCCCTCGAAGGTCTGGGGTTTGCTCCGGCACTTCGGCGTCCTCAACATGGCCCGCATCGGCCTCGTCCTGCTGAGGGGCCTGGCCTCCTCGCGCCTCGGCGCGCGCGAGTCCATCCTCGCCCGCCTCGAACGCGAGACCTCCGAGCTCTAGACGATGTAGGCGTGCTTTCCGGACGGCGTCCGCGCGAAGGCGTCCGCGTCGAGCGCGGGCGCGAAGCCGAAGCGCGCGATGAAGGCGTCGCGGACGGCGGCCTTGCGCGCGGGCTCGAGCCCGTGCGGCCGCAGCGAGAGATGCGCGCCGTCGGCCCACAGGCGCAGCTGGAGCGCCTGAAGCTCGTGCCGGGAAGCGAGGAACTCGACGAGGTCCTCCTCCCGAAGCGAGCTCCCCCCCGCCGGAGCGGCGTGCGCGCGGACGCGGCCGTGCAGGCGCAGCAGACGTCCGGGCCGGCCGCAGGAGCAGTGCCCGACCCACTCCCCGAGGTCCCCGGTCCGGTAGCGGATCATCGGCATGCAGAGGTTCTCGAAGTCAGTGACGACGAGTTCGCCCGAGGGGTCGACCTCGACGAGACAGCGCTCCTCGTCGACGTGCACGGCCGTTCCGGAGGCCTCGCAGCTCAGGCCGACGTAGCCGAGCTCCGTGGAGGCGTAGAGGTTGCGGACCTGGCAGGCGAAATCGTCCTCGAGCTCGAGGCGCATCCCCTCGGTGAGCTGGGCCCCGACGCAGACGACGCGGCGGACCGACGGCCAATGAAGGCCGGCGCGGCGCGCGCCCCGCGCGAGCGCGAAGAGCGCGTCGGGCCGCGAGAGCACGAGCGCGGGCGGGCGGCGGCGCAGGGCCGAGACGAAGTCGGCCGCGGCGTCCTCCTCGAACGCGCTCCCGTCGTAGTAGAGGTTGAGACGGTTATGGAGGAGTCGGTAGAGCAGGACCTGCTGAGCGAGCTCGAAGCCGGCGCGGACCGGCGAGGCCTCGCGCAGGGCGTTCTTGAGCATCCGTCCCAGCGAGTACTCGACCGGATGGAAGGCCGCGACCGGCTCGCCCATGCGCCAGCCGAGCCCGCGGAGTATGGCGAGCAGGCGCCGGTAGCGCTTGAGCACCGCGTCGAGGTCGAGGCGCGTGCGCGCCTGAGCGCCGCCGGTCCCTCCGCTCGCCAGCGCGACGAGCGGGCGGCGCCGCGCGTCGAGCGGGGCCGCGCCGAGGAGCTCCTCCTTCGTCAAGAACGGCACCTCGCCCAGCGCGCTCAGCGAGCGAACGGACTCCGGTCCGAGTCCGGCGGCGGCGTACTTCGCGTGATGGAAGGGCACGCGGTCCCAGGCGTGATGGAAGACGACCCGGAAGCGGGCGAGGCGCTCCTCGTCGGTCACGGCGCGCGCCGGGGCCTCGACGGCCTCGCGAAAGCCCGGCTGGAGGAACTCGCCGACGGAGGTGACGAGCCGCTCGCGCCGGTTCACTTCGCCAGCCCCGCGCGCAGCGGCGGCCCCAGCCGCCGCGCGAGCGCCTCCGGCATCCAGCGGAACAGCAGCCGCGGCAATCGGTAGCGCGCCTGCTCCGGGTCGGCGTCGAGGTTGCCGCCGTCGCGATAGACCCGCCAGTGGTAGTGGATGGGGACCTCGCGGCCGCCCCACTTGCGCTTGTGGTCCCAGACCCCGGAGTTCGGCCGCGTGCGCATGAAGTCGTAAGCGCGCGCTCCCTCGGCGCGGGCACGGTGGATGGTCTCGTCGAAGAGCCGCACCTTGGGGAAGAAGGCGTCCCAGCGCGGCAGGCCCGCGTTGACGTCCGCGTGCCAGACCCCGTCGTGCACGACGAGAAAGAGGAACGCCGCCGTCTTCCCCTCCACCGTCGCGGTGAACAGGCGCGCGAGCCGGCCCTCCAGGAGCCCGGTGAAGTACGCGGGCGGCAGCGGCGGCGAGCCGAAGACGCGCATCTGCGCGAGGTAGATCCGGTGGAGCTCCTCATCGTAGCTCCGCCGCTCCTGCACGGAGACCGTGCGCTCCGCCTTCTTGAGGTTCTTGTGGATGTTCGTGTCGAAGGCCGCGCGCAGGCGCGAGTAATCGGGAGCGAGGTCGAGCACGAAGCGGCAGTAAGGGGTCTCGCAGCGCAGGCCGGAGCCCGGCAGGGGCTCGAGCCCGCGGAGCTCGGCGTAGAGCGCGCCGCTCGCGCTCCCCTCGCGGTCGAGCAGGCCGAGGATCTCGCCGCCGAGCGCCCGCCGGCGCGACTCGCCCGCGAGCGCGCCGGGCTCGAGCGCGAGCGGGCTCTCGTCGCAGTGGGGCAGGCCGAAGAGCCGCGTGCCGAAGAGTCGGGAGCGCACCTGCGCGAGCGCGAAGACCCCGACGCTCGCGCCGTCCTCGACGACGCGCCAGCGCCGCAGCTCCCAGCCGAAGGCGCGGCGGCACATGCGCGCCCATGCGGGCTGGAGGGCGTAGCTCGCGCCCGCGGGGAGCGGGGCCTCGGGGTCCTCGAGGAGTTCGATCATACCTCGACCGGCCTCCCGTCCTTCGGGACGCGTCCGTCCAGGTAGCGCGCGCGGAACGCCGGGTCGCGCGGCATGCAGTCCCAGTCCCCGGCGAGCATCTCGACCGCGCGGGTGCGCTCGACGAGCCGTCCGAGGTCGAGCTCGCGGGAATCCTTGAACACGAAGGGAAGGTGCTCGCAGGGCGCGAGCGTCCCGTCGGGCAGGATGAAGACCTTGTAGCCGTCCTTCATCGGACAGCGGATCTGCGCCGTGCGGTTGAAGACGGGGAAGAGCAGCGGGAGCTGGGCCTCCGCGGCCTCGGCCTCCGCGGCCGTGAGGACGACGTCGCCGCGCTCGAGCCAGGCGCCGGAGGCCTGGGGCGGGAGCAGGCGCATGCCCGCGCAGCCGAGCTCGCGCGCGAGCGCGGTCAGACGCGCGACGCCTCCGTCCGCGATGCGCTCGCGCGTCGCGTAGGTCGAGACCATGCAGGGCTGGCCGAGCCGGACGCAGATCCGCAGCGCCTCCGTCGCCTTCGCGAAGCAGCCGGGTACGCCGCGCAGGCGGTCGTGCTCGGCCGCGTCCGCGCTGTCGAGGCTCACGTTCACGCTCGAGACCCCGGCGGCCTTCAGCCGCCGGACCATGCCCTCATCGAGGAGCAGGCCGTTGGTCTCGACGAAGACGAGCATGCCGTGGCTGCTCGCGCGCGCGGCGAGCTCGGGCAGGTCGGCGCGCAGCAGCGGCTCCCCGCCCGTGAAGTGCAGGCGCGGCGCGCCGAGCTCCGCGAGCCGGTCGATGCGGCGCAGGAAGCCCGCCGTGTCGAGCGGCGCGCCGGTCCCGAAGCGCTTGAGCACTCCCGAGGAGCAGCAGCCGCAGGAGCAGGGGCAGTCGAAGGTCACCGCGAGGATGGCGGTGCCGGGCACGGGGCGACCGAGCAGGCGGCGGCGCAGGCCGTAGCGCAGGAAGCGCAGGGCCGCGCGCGGACCGAGGATGCTCCGCGCCATGAGGAGCGCGCTCAGAGTCGTCCTCAGCGCCCGGCGCAGGCGCGGGAGCGGGCTCTCCGGCCGGGGCAGGAGGTAGTGCGCGTACCAGCGCAGGGTGTCGGCGATGGACGCGTTGGGATAGGGCTGGGAGCGGCCCGCGAACCGCTTCCTCCAGAGCACGCGCAGGACGATGAGCGGCATCCGCAGGTCGGAGGTCGGGACGAAGCGGCGCAGACTCGGCCGCAGGAGCGCGCGGGTCCAGGCGCCCGGCAGGAAGGAGGTCAGGAAGACGAGGTTGCGCAGGCGCGAGCGCTCCGGAGTTCGGGCGTGGCCGCCGTGCGCGTAGGGCCGGAACTCGCAGCCGCCCTCGAGCGCCGCGACCGCGCCCGCATCGAGCGCTCCGCAGGAGAGCCCGAGCGCGACGGCCTCGGTGCCCGGGTAGTAGCGCAGCCAGTTCACGTCGTGGAAGTCGGCCGGATGCCGGGAGCAGAAGCGGACGATCTCCTCGAGCTCGGCCTCGCTCTGGCCGGGCAGGCCGAAGATGAAGTTCGTGTACAGGAAGATGCGGGTCCCCGCGAAGAGGCCGAGCGCGCGCTCGACCTCGGCGTTCGAGCCCGGACGGCGCAGGACGCGGCGGCGGTAGTCCTCGTCGACGGTCTGGATGCCGAGGTTGACGACCGTGCAGCCGCCCTCGGAGAGGAGCCGCACGCGCTCCTCGTCGGCGTGGCTGGGGTGGACCTGGCAGTAGAAGGGCAGACCGACGCGCGTGCGGTAGCCGGGGAGGAAGGCGCGCAGCCAGGCCGCATCCTCGGTAAAGAGGTCGTCGCAGAAGCTCACGCGCTGGAAGCCGTACCGCGTCTTCGCCTCTTCGAGCTCGCGCAGAACGCTCTCGGGGCTGCGCCGGCGGCGGCGCGCGGCCTTCCCGTGGAGGGCGCGCGCAGCGCTGTTCGAGCAGTAGACGCAGGCGTTCGAGCAGCCGCGTCCCGTCACGGTCGAGTAGGCGCGGTCCGTGAAGCCGGGCCACTCGCGGGCGAAGAGCTCTTTGTCCGGGAAGGGCAGCGCGTCGAGGTCCTCGCGCGGGGACCGGGGAGGATTGCGGAAGTCCCGGCCCTGGAGTCCGGCGACCGCACGGCCGTCCCCCCCCTTCGCGAGCGCGTCGGCGAGCTCGACGAGCGCGTCCTCCCCCTCGCCCACGCAGACGTAGTCGACGCCCGGAGCTTCCAGGACGCGGGAGGGCACGGCGCTCGGGTGCACGCCGCCGAACACCGTCGGGACCCGGGAGCGCTCGCGCAGGGCGGCGGCGACGCGGGCGGCCCAGGGGAAGCGGTCGGACTCGACGGAGAAGGCGACGAGGTCGGGCCGCAGCGCGAGAGCCCGTTCGGCCGTGCGGGCGGCGTCGTCGCGCTCGAAGCGCGGCAGGTCGAGCCGGAAGGAGGCGAAGAGCCCCGGAGAGTAGACGAGCGCGGTCTCATGGCCGGCCCGCTTCAGACAGGCGGAGAGCAGCTCGACGGCGAGGCTCTCGGGGCCGGAGTGGATGAAGACGGTCTTCATACGCCGCAGGGGTTCGAGTCGGCCGGGGCGTCGAGCCAGCCGCTCTCCTCCAGGATGCGCGAAAGCGCTTTCTCGCGCAGGCTCCCCATCGGGCGCTCGGAGGCGTAGCAGGCCCGCACCTCGCCGAAGGGGCTGACATAGACCGACAGGCGGCGCTGCATCGTGCACTCCATGCGCCCGGTGAGCTCGTCGAAGAGCGGGCTCTCGGAGGTCACGAAGGAGTCGTCGACGAACTCGCGGAAGAAGCGGGCCATGTTCGCGTCGCTGAGCAGGCGCGGCCCGCCGTGGAAGCGCCCCGTGTAGACCGGGAAGAGCACGCGCACCGCCGAAGCGCCGCGCTCGCGCGCGAGCGCGATGACGCGCCCCAGGTCGCCGCTCTCGAGCGAGCGGTCGGTCGCGTAGGTCGAGACGACGCAGGGGAGCCCGGCGGCCCGGCAGTGCCCGATCGCCGCGAGCGCCTTCTCGAGGCAGCCCTCGGAGCGGCGCAGCCGGTCGTGCGAGGCGGGGTCGGGCCGGTCGACGCTCACGGCCGCGTTCGAGAGGCCGGCCCCGGCCAGCCGACGCGCGGCCGCCGCGTCGAGGAGGAGTCCGTTGGTGTCGATGGAGACGCTCATCCCCAGGGAGGCGGCGTGCGCGACGAGCTCGGGCAGGTCCGCGCGCAGCAGCGGCTCGCCGCCGGTGAACCCCGCCTTGGGGACGCCGAGGCGGTGCGCGTCGTCGAGCAGGGCCTTGGTCTCGGCGGTCGAGAGCTCGGGCCGCTCGTCGAAGCCGCGCCCGGCCACCGCGCAGTGCGCGCAGTCGCACTGGCAGCGGTAGGTCAGCGCGGCCATGACCGTCATCGGCACGCGCCGGCCCGCGAGCCAGCGCACCGCGGCGAAGCGCGCGACGTTCCAGTGCCCGCGCGCGCCCGTGCGCGCCACGAAGACGCGGTGGAGCAGGGCGAAGCGGCGCAGGACGCGGACGGGGCTCCTCATGCGTCGTCCTCCGCCGGTCCGGGCAGAAGGCGCAGGATCTGGTGGCGCACGACGAGCGCGAAGCCCCAGAAGAGGCGGCGCAGCTCGGAGGGCGAGCGCAGGGCGCGCAGGCGCCGCAGGAAGTAGGCCGGGCGCAGGTAGAAGCCGCGCGTGTAGCGCTCCATGAGCGCGAGCAGCTCCTCGCGCGGGACCTCCGACATCTCGGGGAGCGGCGCCTTCTCGGAGTAGACGGTGACGAAGTCGGCGCCCTGCACGGCCTCCGGGCGCACCTTGCCCGCCGAGACGGCCGCGTCGAAGAGCTCGGAGCCGATGACCGGGACGAGCACGGAGAACATCACGAAGTCCGGGTCGAGCTCGAGAGCGAAGCGGTAGGTGGCTTCGGCGCTCTCCCGGGTCTCCCCGGGGGTGCCGAGGATGAAGGCGCAGTTGACGAGCAGGCCGTGACGGCGCGCCAGCGTCACGGCCCGGCGGACCTGCTCGAGCGTGATGCCCTTCTTCATGCGCTCGAGCATCTCGGCGGAGCCGGACTCGACGCCGAGCAGGACGCGGCGGCAGCCGGCGCGGTGCATCGCATCGAAGAGCTCGCGGCTCGCGGTCTCGGCGCGCACATTGCAGTTCCAGACCAGGTCGAGCCCCTCGGCCTCCAGGAGCTCGCAGATGCGCAGCACCCTCTTCGGGTCGCAGGTGAAGGAGTTGTCCTCGATCTGCACCTCGCCGACGCCGTGCCGCTCTTTGAGATGCCGGAGCTGGCGCACGACGTCCTCGGGCGAGCGCTTGCGCAGACCCCCCTCGTAGCCGTAGTGGTGCGAGCAGAAGGTGCAGCGGTAGGGACAGCCGCGCATCGTCAGCACGTTGGCGACGCGCCGGCCGGTGACCTCCCGGGTGACGGCGAGGTAGTAGCGGTCGAAGTCGAGCTGGCCGTAGTCGGGCCAGGGCAGCGCATCGAGGTCCTTGAGAAGCGGCCGCGGCGGGCCGGAGTCGACGACGCCGGGCTCCTCGCGCCAGGCGAGGCCGGCGAGGCCGCGCGGCGAGCGCCCGGCGGCGAGCGCTTCGACGAGCTCGCGCAGGGTCTCCTCGCCCTCGCCGCGCACGACCCAGTCCACCGCCGGCTCCGCGAGGCAGACCTCGGGGAGGTAGCTTGCGTGGATGCCGCCGAGCACGACCGGGACCTCGGGGAGCGCCTGTTTGCTCGCGCGCGCGAGGCGCAGCGAGACGTCCACGTTCGCGGTGTAGGTCGTGAATCCGACGAGGTCGGGCTTCCACATCTCCGCGACCTTCGGGAAGTCCTCCTCCTCGACCTCGCGCGCGTAGAGGTCGAGCACCCGGGTCTCGTGCCCGTGCTTCTGGAGCCAGGCGGCGAGATGGAGCAGGTCGAGCGGCGGCATGACGCCGCGCACGCGGACCTGGCTCAAGTCCATGTTGCGCAGCGGAGGCGAGACGAGGAGGACCCTCACGCGCCGCCCTCCGGCTTGCGGGCGTACCAGGCGACGCTCTCGGCGAACAGCGCCGTCGGGCCGAAGAGGCGCATCGGCGCGTCGACGGCGGCGAGGAGGCGCTGGAGCGGACACGGGAAGCGGGCGTGGCCGAAGCCGAGCGCCCGGACGAGCGGCGCTTCGAAGCCGGCCGCGCGCAGAGCGGCCGTCAGCGCCGGAGGATGCAGCGGCCGCTCGCCGCGCACGCGTCCGGCCGCGCGGCCGAAGAGCGGGTCGGCGAGCGCGAGGAGGAAGGCCGCCGGGTGCCAGAGCCCGGGCTCGAGCACGGCGAGGAGCCCTCCGGGCCGGAGCACGCGGCGGAACTCCGCGAGATGCGGGGCCAGTTCCCCGCCGACGTGATGGAGGAAGCGGGCGCAGACCACGAGGTCGAACTGCGCGTCCGGGTAGCCCGAGCGCGGCAGGGCCGCCTCCCGCTTGAACACGACCGCGGGCGCGCGCTCGAGCGCGAGCGGCGAGACGTCGAGCCCGTGGAGCTCCCCGCAGAGCTCCCGGAGCGCCGCCGCGTCGGCGCCCTCGCCGAGCGGGGCCAGCAGGGTCCTCTCGGGCCTGCGAGCGCCCAGCGCCGCGCGCAGCCCCGCGTGGAAGCGCTCGTGCACGAGCGCTTCATGGAGCGCGTGTCGGTCCCGGCCCGCGAAGGGCCAGCGCGAGCTCCAATGTCCGTTGTCGAGGTAGAAGGGCCGCTCGTGCCAGGCCTTCTCGGCTTCGAGGTCCTGGGGGCTCATGAGCTCCTCAGAACGGAGAGCGCGCCGGAGACGGCGCGGGCCAGCTCGGAAGGCGAGCGCAGGGCGGCGAGCCGGCGCAGGACGCAGCGCGGGCGCAGGTAGAAGCGGCGGTAGGCCTTCCGGACGAAAGCATTGAGCTCGGCGGGGCCCCAGGCGCCCACGCGCAGCACGGGCTCCGTGAAGTCCGCGGTGTCGTAGAGTTCGCGCCCGTCGCGCAGCAGGAGGCCGGCCGCCCGCGCTTCGTCGTAGAGCGGCGTGCCGGGGATGGGGAAGGCGAAGCTGAAGAAGACGAAGTCCGGGTCCGCGCGCACGGCCTCCTCGACCGTGCGGCGCAGGCTCGCTTCGCTCTCGCCGGGATGCCCCAGCACGTAGTAGGCGCGGCTCTCGATCCCCGCCGCGCGCGTCCAGGCCAGCGCCGCCCGGGCGTCCTCGGGGCGCAGGCCCTTGCCCATGCGCGCGAGGACCTCGGGGTCGCCCGACTCCATGCCGTAGGCGATGGAGACGCAGCCCGCCGCGGCCATCGCGCGCAGGAGCTCCGCGTCGACCCGGTCGACGCGGGTCATGCAGGTCCAGGTGAGGTCGAGGCGCGCCGAGCCCAGCCGCGCGCACAGGCGCAGGGTGCGCTCCCGGTCGAAGGTGAAGACGTCGTCCTGGAAGCTCGCCTCGCGCCAGCCCTCGTCCGCGAGCGTTCGGAGCTCCGAGAACGTGCGCTCGGGCGACTGCGCCCTCCAGCGCGCGCCGAAGACGGCCTTCGAGCAGAAGCGGCACGCGTAGGGACAGCCGCGCGAGCTCACGAGGCTCGCGACCGGCAGGCGGCGGTAGCCGCCGTGCGACGGGCGGTAGGGGGCCGGGTCCAGCAGGTCGCGTGCCGGCGGCGGCAGACGGTCGAGGTCGAGCGGCGCGGGGTCGGCGGCCGTGCGCCGCGGTCCGGGAAGGACGAGGTTCGGGACCGCCGAGGGGTCCCCGCCGTCGCCCCAGGCGGCGGCGAGGCGCGCGAAGGTCTCCTCCCCCTCCCCGAGGACGACGGCGTCGAAGCCGCCCTCCGCGAGGGTCTCCTCGGGGCGCAGGCTCGCGTGCGGTCCGCCGGCGACGGTCCGGCAGGACGGGAAGAGGCGCTTGAGCGCGCGTCCGGCGGCCGTCGCGCTCGAGTAGTTCCCGGTGTAGACGCTCACGCCGGCGAGGTCCGGCTCGGCGGCGGCGAGCGCGCGCTCGAACGCCGCGCCCTCCAGGCGCAGGGCGGGCGCGTCGAGCACGGCGACGCGGACGCCGGGCCGGCTCTCGCGCAGGCGCGCCGCGACGTGGAGCAGGCCCAGCGGCGGCAGGGCGAGCCCCGCGCGGGCGAAGGGGTTGCCGCGGGCGAAGCGGTGCGGGGGGTTGACGAGCAGGACCTTCATCGTCCGCGCGTCCTCCCGAGCACGAGCCCCGCGCCCCGGGCCAGGCGCAGGGCCTCCCGCGCCGAGCGGATGCCCAGGAGCCGGCGCAGCAGGTAGCGGGGCCGGCCGTAGAAGCCGCGGTGGAAGCGGTCGCTGAGCTCGAGGAGCTCCGCGCCGCTCAGCTTCGAGAGTGCGACCGGCGCGCCGCCGCGCGCGCGCAGGATCAGGTAGTTGGCGCCCTGGTAGGCCGCGGGGTCGATGCGTCCGGCGGCGACGGCCTCCTCGAAGAGCCGGGAGCCGACGCTCGGCACCAGCGGCGAGAACATCGCGTAGTCGGGGTCGAGCTCGAGGGCGAAGCGGTAGGTCTCCTCGGCGGTCTCCCGCGTCTCCGCCGGCGTGCCGAGCACGAAGGAGCAGTTGATGCGCATGCCGTGGCGGCGGGCGAGCGCGACCGTGCGCCGGGCCTGGGAGAGCGTGATGTCCTTGTTCATCCCCAGCGAGTCGAGCACCGCCTGCGAGCCCGACTCCACTCCCAGGAAGACGCGGCGGCAGCCGGCGGCGCGCATGTCCGCGAAGAGCTCCTCGGAAGCCGTGTCGGCGCGCACGTCGCAGTTCCAGACGACGCCGGGGCAGCGCGCGCGCAGCAGCGCGCAGAAGCGGCGCACGCGGGAGGGGTCGTCGGTGAACGAACAGTCCTCGATGCGGAACTCGCGCACCCCGTAGCGCTCGACGACGCGGGCCAGCTCGTCGACGACCTTCTCCGGAGCGCGCATGCGCACCCGGCTCTTGTAGCCGTAGTGGTGACTGCAGAAGCTGCACGCGTACTGGCAGCCGCGCGAGGTGAGCACCGAGGAGACCGGCCCGGCCGTGACCGCGCGCGTGGGCGCGAGCCGGTAGGCGCGGAAGTCGAGGAGGTCGTAGGCGGGCGGCGGCAGCTCGTCGAGGTCCTCGACGAGCGGGCGGGGAGCCGTGTTCACCGTCTTCCCCTCGCGGCGGAAGGCGAGGCCGGCGACCGCGTCGAGCGCCTCGCCGCGTTCGAGCGCGGAGGCCAGCGCGGGCAGCGTGCGTTCCCCCTCCCCGCGCACGACGAAGTCGACGCCCTCGCGGCCGAGGCAGACCTCGGGCAGCCAGCTCGGGTGCACGCCGCCGAGCGCGAGCGCGGCGCGCGGCAGCGCGCGCTTGAGCGCGGCGCCCAGCGCGAAGGCCTCCTCGGCGTGCGGCGAGTAGACGGCCAGCCCGATGAGGCCCGGCTCGCGCGCGGCGGCCATCTCGAGGACGCGCGCGGCCGGCAGCGGCGAGGCGTAGAGGTCGAGCAGGGCCGGCTCGTGGCCCGCGGCGCGCAGCGCCGAGGCCAGGTAGAGCAGGTTCAGCGGGGGCATGTAGTTGCCCAG
Source organism: Elusimicrobiota bacterium (assembly GCA_041660925.1). Lineage (NCBI taxonomy): Bacteria > Pseudomonadati > Elusimicrobiota > Elusimicrobiota bacterium. Next base: position 35,519 of record JBAZVI010000010.1, on the reverse strand, counting down.
CTCGCGCTCGAGCGTCCCGGCGTCGTGCGGCGGGTTGACCAGGAGGACCTTCATGGGTGCCGGTGCGCGTCCTTGTAGGTGTCGCAGCCCGCGCAGAGGGCGGCCTGCTCGTCGTAGAAGGCCCGTCGCGCGGGCTTGCGGTGGATCTCGGCGAGCGACTCGGTGCGCAGGTCCCCGAACGGATGCCCGCGCAGGCCGAAGCAGGGGAGCACGCGCCCTTCCACGTCGATGAAGAGGTGGTCGTCGCTGAGAAGGCAGACCTCGCCGTCCCGCGAGGCCCAGCGGCGCAGGAGGTCGTGCTCGTTGTTGTGCCAGACCTCGAGGCCGCGCGCCGCGGCCTCCCCGCGCGCCCAGCGCACGAGCGCGCGTTCGTCCTCGAGCGGCGGGCGGACGACGGGCGGCCGGGCGCCGAAGCCGTGGAGGTCGAGGCGGATGAGCTGGACGAGGCGCACCCCGTGCGCCTCGGCGAGCGTCAGGACGCGCCGCAGCTGCTCTTTCGTGGAGATCAGCGTCTGGATGCGCACCCCCAGCTCCGGGCGCAGCTCGGCGCGCAGGCGCATGAGCGCGGCGAGGTTCGCGCGGTGCGCGGGCCCGAAGGGGTGGAAGGCCGGACCGGCGGCCTCGGGATCGTCGACGGAGACGCTCACGCGGTCGACGAGGCCCTCGGAGAGCAGGACGCGCAGGCGCTCGCCGCCGCACTCGCCGAGGTTCGAGGAGAGGTTGATCCGCGTGCGCGGGAAGCGGCGCCGCAGCGTCCGGAGCAGGGGCTCCAGGCGCGGGTGCCGCGTCGGCTCGCCGAGCCCGACGAAGGAGAGGTAGGCCGGCCCTCGCTCCCCGTACGCCTCCGCAAGCCGCTCGAGGACCTTCGCGAAAGTCTCCTCCGACATCGTCGTCTCCGGCACGCCGTAGGCGAAGCGGTAGCAGACCCCGCAGCGCTCCCCGCAGGCGGTGGAGAGCTCGAGGGTCAGGTCGTTGGGCGGGAAGGCGTAGCGCCGCGCGAGCAGGCGCAGGAACTTCCGGGCCTTCTGCAGGAGCGAGCTCTCGGCGTACATCTACAGGAGCCCTTGCTCGCGGTACCAGGCGACGGTGCGGCGCATGCCCTCTTTCAGGTCGACGCGCGGGCTCCACCCCAGCGCGCGCAGTTTCGCGTTGCGGCAGACCCAGTCGGAGGAGCCGCAGGCGATGTTCTCGGGGCGCAGGTCCATCCGCATCGGGCAGAAGCGCAGGCCCACGACCCGCTCGAGGAGGTCCTTGGCGCCGGCCCCGGCGTCGACGAGGGCCCGCGGCACGTAGAAGCCCGAGAGCCGGACCCCGAGCGCCTCGGCGATGGCCCCGCCCATCTCGCGCATCGTGACCGGGTCGTCGACGGCGTAGTAGGGCTCGCCGAGGACGCCCTTCTCCTCGAGGAGGAGGAGCGCGTCGACGAGGTCGTCGATGTAGACGAGCGGGGTGCGGTTGTGTCCCGGCCCGAAGGTCGGCATGACCCCGTGCCGGATGAGGCGGAAGAGGACCAGGTGCGGGAGGCTGCCGGGACCGTAGACCGTGCCGGGGCGCGCGCTCACGACCGGGAGCCCCCAGTCGCGGTGGTAGCCGTGCAGGAGCTCCTCGGCGGCCGCCTTGGCCTTCCCGTACTCGGTGAGCGGCCGCGGCGGGACGCTCTCGTCGACCTCCCCGAGCCCGCCGGCGGCGACGCTGCTGACGTTCACGAAGCGCTCGACGCGGCCGCGGCAGGCCTCGGCGAGGCTCCGCGCCCCCTCGACGTTCTGGCGCATGTAGAGCGCGCGCAGGCTCTCGAGGCCGTGCAGCCAGCGCAGGGGCCGCACGAAGGCGGCGAGGTGGAAGACGCGCTCGACGCCCCCGACGAGCCGCGGCGCGAGGGCGCGATCGAGGAGGTCGCCGACGACGACCTCGGCGCCCTCCTTCGCGAGAGCCGCGGCGTGGTCCGCATGGAGAGAGAGCACGCGGACCCGGTCGCCCCGCGCGAGCAGCGCGCGCACGAGATGGGTCCCGATGAAGCCGGCTCCGCCGGTGACGAGAATGCGTCTGGGCATTCAGGAGTCCGTCCGAGTGACAGCGTCCGTGCCGGACGCGCGCTGTTGGAGCGAGCCGAGGCGTGAGGAGCGCGCATAGCTGAAGCTATGCAAGCGACGAACAACGAAGGCGCAGTCCAATAGCGCGCGACCCGCCTCTCCGTAGAGCATGTCCGGAGAGGCGGGAGGCCCGATTCCGGAAAATCGCGGCGTCGCTCCGCGCTCAGATAGCTCCGCTATCCTCGCTTGTCGCTCCTTGCGCTTTCCTCGACCTCGGGCCTCTGGCATGGGCGCTATCACTCGGACGGACTCCTAGGAGATTCTACCAACTCCCCGACGGGTCCGGCGCGTTTTTCCGTACGCGCGCCGGCGCGCGTTCAAAGAGAGCCGCGCAGGAGCTAGAGAGGGCGGGGGACGCGGACGAGATGCACCGTCGAGCCGCGGTCGGAGAAGGAGAACTCCGAGCGCTCGCGCGCGAGGCGCAGCAGCGCCGAGCGCCCGGAGGGGGTCCGCTCGAGCCGTGCGAGCAGGCTCCGCGCCGAGGGGCTCGACTCCATGCGCAGGCCCGCGAGGAAGCCCTCGCCGTAGTGGGCCTCCTCGACGACGAAATAGTCCACCCCCTCCTCGGCCGCGTAGCGCGCGAGGACCGCGGGGGAAGGCGTATACAGCGCGTCGAGGAGCTTCTCGCGGCGCGCGGCCCTCGTCGGGCCGCCGTAGGCCATCCAATAGAGCTCGTCGAGCTCGCGCGCGACGACCGCGCTCCGGCGCGCGAAGAAGGGTATCTCGCTGACGAGCACGCTGTCGGGATGCCCGGCGACGAGGACGGAGACCGGCGCGGCCTCGAGCCGCTCGAAGAGCGGACGCGCGCCCGAGGCCAGGCGCATGTCGCTCCAGCGCGCCTGGCCGAACGCTCCGAGCGCCAGCGCCGCTCCCGCGACCCACGCGACGAGCGCCGGGCGCCCGAGGTCGAGCGCCCAGCGGCAGGCCAGGACGCAGAGGGCGAACGGGACGGCGAAGACGAAGAGCTTCGAGGAGGTGGCCGGGCTGAACGGATAAAGCGCCGCGCCGGCCGCCGCGCAGGCGACGAGCAGGAGCCCCAGGGGCCGGGGCACGCGCAGAGCCCTCCCCCGCGCGGCGCCGAGGACCGCGGTCAGCGCCCCGAGCGCCGCCAGCGCGCGCGGGTAGAGCTCCCCGTGCTCGTTGAGGTTCAGGACGTAGTAGGCCAGGAAGTCGTAGGCGCGCCGGGGGTCGAGAGGCACGCGGCTGCCCTGGTAGAGCTTGTAAGTCTCGAACTCCTCCGGGGACGAGAGGAAGCCGCGCGCGGCGCCGGTGAACGCGGCCCAGACGCAGATCCCCGCCGCGGCCGCCGTCGCCGCCGCGTAAGGCGCGGGGCGCGCCGAGCGCCGGAACCCCTCGCGGTCCGCGAGCGGCGCGAGGACGGCGAGGAGCCCGAGCGGCGGGACGAAGGCCGGATAGAGGAGCCCCGCCGACGCGAACAGGACCGGCAGGGGACCGTAGCGCTCCTCGAAGAGGAAGCGCGCGGCGAGGCACAGGAGCACCGCGCCGAACGCGCGCGGGTAGCCGAAGAAGCAGTCCGTGCTCAGGAAGACGGCCAGGAAGAGCGCCGTCATCAGCGTCGCGCCGCCCTCCCCTCCCATGATCCTCCCGACGCGGCGGGCCTGGAGAGCGCCGAAGGCGCAGAGCGCGATCGAGAGCGCCTTCAGCCCCGCGGCGAGGCCGAAGGGGAAGGCGGCCGCGCGCATGAGGCTGAACCAGAGGAACTCGCGCGAGCCGGGCTGGAGATGCTCGCGCAGGAAGCGCACGACGGCGTCGCGGGGGAACAGGGACGGGTCGCCGAGACCCTGGATGAAGTAGAGGACGGTGAGGTCGGGGTAATAGACCCAGCGGAAGCTCAGACGCAGGCCGCCGGCCCCGCAGGCGGCGTAGAGCGTGAGCCCCGCGAACGCCGCGGCCCAGAGCAGCCGGCGGAGCGTCTCTTTCCCCGCGCTCACGCGGCCTCCGCCGCCGCGACGAGGTTCCCCTGCTGGAGGAGCAGGTCGAGGCGGCTCCAGCGCAGCAGCGCGCAGCCGGAGCGCGCGAGCGGACCCAGCGGACGGCGCAGCGTCATCTCGACGCGGCGCGGGTCGCCGATGAGCGTGACCTGCCCAAGACGCAGCGGGCGCAGGCCCGCGCGCTCGAGCGCGGCGCGCAGGGTCGCGGGCGCGAAGAAGTTGATGTGGCCGGGATGGACGGGCTCCGCGGCATAGAGCCCGAGCGCCCCGCGCGCGGCCGCGCGCAAACCGAGGAGGCGTTCGTTGGGGAGCTCGAGATAGAGCCGCCCGCCCTCGGCGAGGCGCTCGCGCGCCGCGCGCAGGAAGGCGACGGGGTCCTCGACGAACGGCAGCACGTCCACGGCGACGACGAGGTCGAAGCGCTCCGCTCCGAGCCCCTCGGGGAAGCGCGCGCGCTCGACGCGGAGAGCGAGCGCCGGAAAGCTGCGCGAGAGAGCGCGATGGAAGAGCGGGGAGGGCTCGAGGCCGCGGTACTCGGCGGCCTCGGCCGCGAGCAGCGAAGCGAGCGCTCCCACGCCGGCGCCGAGCTCGAGGACGCGGGCGCCGCGCACGGGGCCCGCCCAGGCGCGCAGACGCTCGAGCCGCACGCGGTCGACCTCGAGCCGGGCGGAGAGGAAGGCGGAGGAGTAGCCCGCGTCGAGACACTTCTCGTCGTCGAGACAGCGGTCGCGGCAGTCCTCGCAGCGGTCCTTCGCCGCGGCGTAAGGGAGCCGGAACATCATCGCGCAGCCCTCGCAGCGCGCGACGCGGGACGCGGCGCCCCGCGCGGCCTCGCGCAGGCGCGCGCCGCCGCACAGCGGACAGGCCCCGCCGGGGGCGGCGCTCACGGCCGGCTCCACAGGAGGTAGCCGAAGAGCCCGTGGCGGACCGACACGCTCGCGCCCGGGAGGAGCTCCTCGTAGCGCCGCCGGAAATCCTCGAGCCCGAGCTCGATCTCGCGGGCCTGATGGCGCTCCAGCAGACCTCCGCCGCGCAGGCGCGAAAGGACCGCGCGCGCGAAGCGCAGAGGCCCTCCGACCCGAAGCAGCTGGCTGAAGAAGACCAGCCGCCCGACGAGGCCGCGGCCCGAGAGGGAGTCGACGATGAGGACGCGCCCGCCCGGCGCGAGCGCGGAGCGCATGCGCGCGGCGACGGACTCGAGCGCCCGGACGTGGTGCATCGTGGAGAGCGCGACGACGAGGTCGTAGGGGCCCTCGGGCCACTCCCCGCGCTCCAGGTCGAGGGAGAGGAGGCGCGCGCCCTCGCGGCCTCCGAGACGGCGACGCGCGCGCTCGAGCATGCGCTCCGAGGAGTCGACGGCGTCGACGCGGCAGCCTTTCTCCGCGAGGACCTCGGCGAGGCGTCCGGTGCCGCAGCCGAGGTCCAGAACGCGCGCCCCGGGCCCGACGAGGCGCAGGACCTCCGCGTCGTGCAGGCCCTCCATCCAGTCCACCTCGTCCGCGTAGGCGTCCGCCCAGCGGTCCCACTCGGCGGGATCGTTGGGGGAGGAGGCGCGCTCGAAGGGGACTGCGGGATGGCTGCCGTCCTCGGCGCGCCGCTCGAGCAGGGGGCCGTAGCGCTCGCGGAAGGACGGGGAGTTCATCGGGCAGTCCGTGCCCCCGTCGAGCACGCGGAACATGTCCGAGGACCACATGCGCCGCGCGATGCGCGCGAGCGGCTCGCGGCGCACGCTCCCGAAGCCCACCGGCATGTAGGCGCAGGGCTGCACCTCGCCGTGCGGCGAGACGAAGAAGAAGTTCGCGACCGCGGTGCCGCAGAAGAACGGCGTCGCGGGGTCGCTGACGAACTCGGCCTCCCAGTAGGCGTCCGCGCCGAGCAGGGCGCGCAGGCTCCCGAGCTCCTCCGTCGTCAGCGCGACCTCCCCGCGCTCCTCCAGGCGGCCGCTGCGCACCGGGGAGAGCAGGCGCACGCGCGCGCCCAGGGAGCGGCCCTCGTCGATGAGCGCCTTCACGCGGCCCTCGCGCAGCCCCTCGCGCGTCGCGTACGCGGAGAGATGGCACTCCAGCCCGAGCCGGCGGCAGATGCGCACGCCCTCGAGCGCCCGGCGGTGAAGACCCTCGACCCCGCGCAGGCGGTCGTGCTCCGCGGCCTCCGGGCTGTCGATGCTCACCCGCACGACGTCGAGCCCGGCCTCCTTGAGCGCGCGGGCCCGCTCCTCGTCGAGCAGGAGCCCGTTGGTGTCGAGCGCGGTCGACAGCCCGACCTCCTTCGCGCGGCGGACGTAGCGGGCCAGGGCGGGGACGAGCAGCGGCTCTCCGCCGAAGAAGTAGACGCCCTCCGCGCCGAGCCGGGCGAGCTCGCCGAGCAGGCGCAGGACCTCGTCCTCCGTAAGCTCCGACTCGGGCCTCTTCGGATAGCCGGCCGCGCCGCAGTGCACGCAGCGGCACTGGCAGCGGTAGGTGAGCGCCAGCATCGCGGTGCTCCCGTAGAGCGGCCAGACCCGGCGCAGCAGCGGGCGCGCGTACCGGAAGTAGGCGCTCAGAAGGCCCGCGAAGAAAGGGAAGCGGTAGAGCCCGCGCAGCCGGTCCTTCAGCGGGCGCAGCACGGCCGCCCTCAGCGCGCGCTCAGCCCGCATGCGGGACTCCCGCGCTCACGGGCGCTCCGCCGGCACGGGCCGGGGCCCGCAGGGACGGGGGCCGAAATCCGGGGCGTTGAGCGGACAGTCGTAGTGGGCGCGATGGCGGCGCACCAGGTCGGAGGCCCAGACGCGGCGCACGGCGTCGAGGAGCGGCTCCCGGCGCACGTTGCCGAAGCTCACCGGCAGGTAGGCGCAGGGGAGCACGTCGCCGTAGGCCGTCACGGAGAAGTGGTTGCGCAGCACGGCGCCGCAGAGGAACGGGGTCTCCGGGCCGCAGACGAGCTCCGTCTCCCAGTGCACCGCGTCGGCGCGCAGATGGCGGCGGAAGAGTTCGGCGTCCTCGCGCGTCAGCGCGACGTCCTCGCGCTCCGCCCAGCGCCCCCCGCGGATGGCGGAGAGCACGCGCACGCGCACGCCGAGGGAGCGCGCGAGGGCCAGCACCCCGTCGAGCGTCCCGTCGCGCAGCGAGATCCGCGAGACGCAGGCCGAGACCTCGCATTCGAGCCCGGCGCGGGCGCAATGCCGGATCCCCTCCACCGCGCGCGCGTGCAGGCCGCTCAGGCCGCGCAGGCGGTCGTGCTCGGCGGCCTCGGCGCTGTCGAGGCTGACGCGGATGCGGTCGAGGCCGGCCTCCTTCAGCCGCCGCGCCGCCGCCTCGTCGAGCAGCCAGCCGTTGGTGTCCAGCGTCAGCTTCAGGCCGCGCGCCTTCGCCTGGCGCACGTAGTCGGGCAGCTCGGGCACGAGCAGGGGCTCTCCGCCGAAGAAGTGGATCTCCTCGGCTCCGAGCCGCGCGAACTCGTCGATGAGCGCGCGGACCTCGTCGGGGCGGAGCTCGTCGTCCGCGTCCTTGCGGTTCGTGCCCACGGCGCAGTGGGCGCAGGTGCACGGGCAGCGGTAGGTCAGCGCCAGCACCGCGGTGCTGCCGAAGAGCGGCTTCCAGCGCCGCAGAAGCGGGAGCGCGCGCTCGAAGTAGGCCTCGGTGAGCCGCACGAACGCGCGCGTCCGATAGAGCGGACGCAGGGCGCGGCGCAGCGCGTAGACGAATCGGTTCAGGGGAGAGGTCTGCACGATGGAGAGGGCTCTTCCCCGTCGGAAGAGGCCTCCGGCATTATAACAATGTTCGGCGCTCCCGACTTTCGCAGGGGCCGCGGGCGCCGAATGCCGGCAGGAAGCGGAGGTAGCGCAGCACCTGACGGCGCGTGTGGAAGTCCCAGCGCGGCCGGTTGAGCAGCCGCGCGGCGACCCGCAGCGGCAGGTTCGGCAGCGCCGGGACGCGGCGATGTCCGCGCGCCAGCGCCGCGCGCGCGCGCGGCGGGAGCAGCGGCAGGACGGCGAGGAGCGTGAGGAAGCGCCGCGCGAAGGGCTTGAGGAGGCGGTCGTCGCGCACGATCCCCCCGTCGATCCCCCCCCGCTCGACGAGCCGGGCGGACGCCTCCGCGAGATGTCCGTTCGCCAGCGCCCAGGCCGTGAGGGAAGCCCCCGGGTAGTAGCGCAGGAAGAAGGTCTCGCAGTGGTCGGGCGCGTGCTCCGCGTAGAAGGCGGCCAGGGCCGCGAGCTCCGCCTCGGTCTCGTCGGGGAAGCCGAGCATGTTGTCGCAGGTGACGTAGACGCCCGCCGCCTTGAGCGCGCCGATCGCCCCGGCGATGCGCTCGCGCGTCGAGGGCCGCTGGAGGAGGCTCCGGCGCTTCTCGTCGTCGAAGACCTGCACGCCCATCTGCGCCTTGAAGCAGCCGGCGGCGGCGAGGGCGCGGGCCCCCTCCGCGTCGACGAGGTCGGGGAAGAGGTAGCAGGAGAACGGGAGCCCGACGCGCGCGCGGTAGGCCGGCAGGAACTCGGCGAGCCAGCGCCGGTCCGCGTTGAGGACCTCGTCGGTGAAGTGGACGTAGGCCGGCCGGAGCTCCGCCTTCGCGCGCTCGAGTTCCGCGAGCACGCGCTCCGGGCCGCGGTAGCGCAGCGTGCGCCCGCCGTAGAGCTTGTGGTAGACGTCGTTGCAGCAGTACGCGCAGCGCATCGGGCAGCCCCGCGAGGCCGCGACGAGGTAGCCGTCGCGAAAGAGCGGGGACTCGCGCAGGTAGAGCTCCTTGTCGGGGTCGGGCAGGGCGTCGAGGTCGGCGATGAGCGGCCGGACCGGGCCCCCCTCCGCCTTCCCGTCCCGGCGGGTCCACACCCCGGGGAGGCCGTGCGCCGTCCGGCCCTCGCGCAGGGCGCGCGCGAGCTCGACGAGCGCCGCGTCCCCCTCCCCGACGACGACGTAGTCCACGCAGTCCTCGGCGAGGGTCTGCGCGGGCAGAGCGGTCGGATGGATGCCGCCGAACGCCACGGGGACGCCGAGCTCCGTCTTGAGCTCGCGCGCGCGGCGGCACGCCCAGCCGAAGAGGTCGCTGGTGACCGAGAAGGCGACGAGGTCGGGCCGGAAGGCGCGGGCGCGCGCGCGGAGCGCCGCGCGGCGGTCGAAGAGCCGCGCGAGGAGCGGCGAGCGCACGAAGCCGGGCTCGTCGAAGAGCACGGGGTCGAAGGCCAGCGCCGTCTCGACCCCGTCGCGGCGCAGGGCGGCCGAGAGGCACTCGAGCCCGAGGCTCTCGTGGGCGGGATAGACGAAGAGGACCTTCACGGCGCGGGGACCGCGGCGGCGTCCCAGGCGTCGAGCAGGCACTCCTCCATGTCGTAGTAGGAGTGGGTGCCGGTGCGCCCGGCCAGGCGCAGGTTCGGGAACTCGGCGCACCGGCGCGTCAGCGCCGCGAGCGGCGCCTCGTAGCCGGCGTAGAGCAGAGGATAGGCGAAGGGCACGCGCACGACGGAGGCGAAGGCCCGCGCCCCGTCGGGGACGGCGCGCACCCGGCGCAGGGAGGCGAGGATCTTCCCGACGAGCTCGTCGTCGGAGGCGCGCCAGACCGCGTCGTCCTCGTCGCAGAAGACCTCGCAGGTGACGCCCGTGCAGCCGGCGGGGGCCATCGACGGGCTCCAGTTCACCGTCTCGCTGAGGCGGGAGAAGAAGAACTCCTCCTCGGGGAAGTAGACCCAGTGCTCGTCGAAGAGCGGCGCGCACCGCAGCGCCAGGTGCACGACGATGAGCGCGCGGTAGCGGACCCCCTCGACCGGGGCTCCGCCGGGCAGCAGGCGCGCGAGCTCGGTGAGAGGGACCGTCGAGACGAGGCGCCCGAAGCGCAGCGTCCGCTCGCCTTCGGCGGTGCGCACGCGCAGGACCCTCAGGGAGCCGCCCTCGGCCTCGAGGGCCAGGGGCTCGGCGCCGCAGAGGACCCGCCCCCCCCCGACGCGCTCGGCGAGCGCCTCGGTGAGCGCTCCGACGCCCCGGCGCGGGTAGAGGAAGTAGGAGGCGTTCTCCTTGACGTCGCCCGAGTCGATGAAGATGCGCCGCGCGAGGCTGTAGAGGTCGAGGTCGCCGATGCGGCGGTCGGCCCAGGCGGCCGAGATCCGCTCCGTCGGCAGGCCCCAGACCTTGCGCGAGTAGTCGCGGAAGTAGAGGTCGTGGACGCCCTCGCCGAAGCGCTCGACGACCCAGTCGCGCAGGGAGCCGGGGTCTCCGCGCCGCCCGCCGAGCAGCCGGCGGCGCAGGAGGCCGAGGGCGAGCGGAAGGCCCTGCAGCAGCCCCTCGCGCACCCCGGGCGGATACGGGAGGAAGCGGCCGCGGAAGCAGACGCTGCTGAGCCGGGGATGTCGGAGGAGCTCGGTCTCGCCGACGAGCTCGACGACCCGGCGCAGGGCCCGGTCGTCCTGGAAGTAGAGGCGGTGCCCGCCGAGGTCGAAGCGGAAGCCGTCGCGCTCGAGGGTGCGCGCGAGCCCGCCCGGCTGCGGCGCGCGCTCCACGACGAGGACGGAGCTCCCCGCCGCGGCCAGGCGCTCGGCCGCCGCGAGCCCGGTGAGGCCGGCTCCCAGGATGAGGACGTCCGCCGCGTCGACTGTGCTCGGCATGGGGCTCCTCCAAGTATATATATAATCCTCCTTCACCCGGGATGAGCTTCTTCTTCGACGCTTTCCGCGGTCCGCTCCCTCCCGACGCCGGGGGGAAGGCCGTCGGCCTGCGCGCCCTCAAGGACGCGGGCTTCGCCGTGCCGCCGACCTGGTCGCTCCCCGCCTCGGCGGTCGAGCGGCTCTTCGAGAACGCGGGCGGGGCCCTCGTCCTGCGGCGCGGCGCGCGCGCGGCCTTCCTGCGCGAGGCCCGCCGCCTCTTCGGCCGCCGCTTCCCGGTGCTCGTGCGCAGCTCCGCGCTCGACGAGGACCTTCCGGGGAGCGCGGCGCCCGGCGTCTACGCCTCCCTCCTCGCCCCGACGCTCGAGAGCCTCCCCGGCTCGGCCGCCGCCTGCGCCGCCTCCGCCCGGACGCCGCGGGCCCTCGCCTACCGGGCCCTGAGCGGTGCGCGGGGCCCGGCGCGCATGGGCCTGCTCGTCCAGCCCTGGATCGAGGCGGAGTACGGCGGCGTCTGCACCCTCTACCACAAGCAGCGCCTCGTCGTGGAGCTCGCGCCGGGCGGCAGCGCCCCCGTCACCGCGGGACGCGGCGCCCGCTGGCGCGTCGTCTACGACCTGGCCGCCCGCAAGGCCGTCGAGGAGACCCCGGGCGCCCCCCGCGCCGCCCTCGAGGCGGCGGCCGCCGCCGCGCTCCTCGTCCAGCGCGAACTCTACCCGCGCCTCAACATCTCCGTCGAGCTCCTCGTCGACGGCGGCCGCGCGACGCTCCTGCAGGCGCGTCCGCTCGCCTCCGGAGAAGGCTCGCGCCCGCTCGACATGGAGGCCGTCTACCGCCGCGTCCTCGAGATGATGGAGTCCTTCGGCTTCAAGGACGGCGAGTGGGCGCTCAGCGAGACCCCGCCGGTGCTCGCCTACAACCGCCTCGGCCTGCGCCGCCCCCTCAACGAGACCCTCGAGCACTTCGTGGTGCTCCTGCGCCCGGACGGCGCGCGGCGCGCGCGGACGCAGGACTGGATCCTCGCGCGCAGCGGCGGCACGGACGTGACGGTCTTCCCGCCCCGCGGGGACCGCGAGAAGCAGCGCCGGATCGCGGAGCTCTCCCGGGACGGGCTCCTCTTCATCTTCCGTCACGACGAGGACGCGAACCCCGTCGAGCGCCGCCCCTTCGAGAGCGGCGGCCGGCGCTTCGAGCTGCCCTTCGCCTTCGTCGCCGCCGGCTTCTCGCGCGAGGAGGCGGCCTTCCTCCGCCGACGACTCGACCGCGCCTCCGCCTTCGGCCTGCGCGAGCGCCTCGAGGAGGAGGAGCGCTGCTTCCGGCGCGTCCTCTCCGGCCTCCCCGCCGCGCCGCGCGGCGCCTACGCGCGGCGCCTCAAGCGCCTGCTCGGCTCCCAGGTCCGGCTGGGGCGCCGGCGCCGGGCCATCGTCGACGCGTTCCTGCGCGGACCCGCCGGGGGGACGGAGACCCGCGGCATCCCCCTGCTCCCCGAGCGCCGCGTCGTCGAAGGCTTCGCCGTGACCCACGCGGACATCCTGCGCGCGCGCTGGCCCTCCTTCATCTACGCCGCCCACGACCTCGAGCCGAGCTTCCTGCACCTGCTCGGGCGCGTGCGCGCGGTGCTCGTCAGCCGCGGAGCGCTCGGCTCGCACGCCGCCGCGCTCTGCTCCGAGTTCGGGGTGCCGCTGCTCGTCGAGACGCGCAACCTCTCCCGGGTGCGCACGGGAGACTGGCTGCGCGTGGACCTCTCCGACGGGAGCGTGCGCGCCGTCCGGGGGCGCCGCCGATGAAAGTCCGCCTGGCGTTCCTGCGCGACGACGACCTCGCCGCGCCCGACCCGCGCTTCCGCCGCGTCTTCGAGCTCTGCGTCGGCCTGCGCCTGCCGGTGAGCTACGCGGTCGTCCCGGGCCGGCTGCGCCCGCAGCTCCCGCGCTGGCTGCGCGCGCGCCGCGCGCCCCGCGCGCTCTACGACCTCGTCCAGCACGGCTGGACGCACTCCGTGCGCTCGCGCCGCGGCGAGCCGCGCGGGGAGTTCCCGCCCTCGCGCCCGTACGCGCTGCAGCGCGCGGACATGGAGCGCGGCCGCGCCGCGATGCGCCGCGCCTTCGGCCCCCTCTTCACGCCGGCCTTCGTCCCGCCCTACCACCGCTTCGGCGCGGACACCCTGCGCGCCGCCGCCGAGCTGGGCCTGCGCGGCTTCTCGGCCGGCGCCCCGCGCCTGCCCGTGCTCCCGCGGAGCCTGCGCTGGCTGCCCGCGCAGGTCGGGGTCAACCGCTACGACGACCGCTACCGGGTGCTCCCCCTCGACCTCGACGCGCTGACGGCGGCGACCGCCCGCTCCCTGCGCTCGGCGCCGGTCACGGGGATCTACTTCCATCATGCGGCCCTGGGCCGCGGGGATTGGGAGGCCTTCGTCCGCTACTGCGGCTTCCTGCGGCGGCTCGCGGACACCGGCGGGGTGCGCTTCGTCCGGATGCGCGACCTTCTCTGACGATTCGGCATACGACGCCGAATCGTCAGGGGGCTTAGGCAAGCCCTCCCGAAAACTTCGGCGCCAAGGACTCGTCCTCTATCGTCGGGTACGAACAGGCGCCGAAGTTTTCGGACTCGGGGTGAAGACGCAGCGCGCCGCGTCGCGGCGCGGTCCCTGCCCCTTCACGAAATAGGCCGGACCCCGGAGCCAGAGCGTCTCCGGCACGCGCGGGCTCGACAGCGGCGTCGCCTTCCCCCGACAGGAACGCGCGCAGGCGAAGGCCCAGCGCTTCTCCCACGGGCAGAAGCGGGTCAGCGTCGCGTAGCGGAAGGGATGGTGCCAGGAGATCTCCGGGCCGAGCGCTTTCAGCCGCGCCAGCGCGCCGGCGTCGTCGGCCTCTATGCGCGCGACCTTGTAGCGCGCGAGGAAGCCGCGCGCGTACTCCCGAGGCATGATGCGGACCCTGTTCGCGAGGACCCGCCCGCACGAGACCTCGACACCCCTCCGGAAGCCCGCGCGCAGGACCTCCAGCAGCCCCAGGTCGTTGGCGACCACCTCGAGGCGGCGCCCCCCCGCGGTTCCCAGGCGGAGGAGCTCCCGCACGCGGTCGAGCCCGTCGTCGGTGAGCAGCGGCGTGGCGAGCGCCAGGCGTCCGGGGAAGAGGTCGCGGAAGGCCGCGAACTCTCGCGCGTCGGGGAGCAGGCGTTCGCAGAACTCCGAGCCCAGCACGAGCGTGCCGTACCCGGGCCGCGCCGCGAGTCGGAGCGCCTCCGACCCGTAGAAGTCCAACGCTACCGCTTTTTCCATGCCGCCCTCGCGTGCCGGGAGACCGAGAAGTAGAGCTTCTCGCCCAGGCGCGCGAACTCCTCCTCGCCGACGCCCCTGTCGTAGAGCCGGGAGAGGATGCGCGCGAACTTGAAGACCTCCAGCTCCTCCATGAAGTCCTTCATGCGCACGAGCTTCAGGTAGCCGGCGCCGCTGCCGAAGAAGCCGTGCACCGCGCGCATCTTCTCGCGGACGTCGGCCTCCGGCATCTTCCAGCGGGCCCCGTCCTTCCGATAGGAGTAGCGGCAGGTCTGGTCCCGCCGGGTCAGCCGCCAGAGCCGGCAGGCGGGGTCGATGTTCGCGCAGCAGAAATCGGCGTGGAAGAAGACCTCGGTCTCGAGGCCGTACGGGTTGTCGATGAGGCGCTGAGATTCCCGCGGGACCATGTGGAAGGGCAGGACGACGCGGCTCGCGCCGAGCTCCTTGAAGCGCTTCATCGCGGGGAGGTTGAAGCAGAGCGCCAGCGAGCTGACCGTCATCCGGGCCTTCAATCGCAGAGCGCGGGCGCTCTCCATCATCGGCAGCTCGCGCACGATGCAGGCGCCCAGGCCCTCCCCGTCCAGCTCCCGGAGAACCGCGAGGGTCTTCCGGTAGCGGTCGTCGTAGGAGGGCTGGTTCACGAGGAACGAGAAGCGCTTCCCCTTGGAGCGCGCCAGGCGCACGGCGGCCTTGAGCTCGTCCATGCTCTGGAAGGACATGTTCGTGCGCCGGTGGTTGGGGACGACGGCGAGGCCGCCGTAGACCTCGTCGGCCCCGAGGCGCAGCAAGGCCTCGGCCTCCGCGTAGTTCTTGACCCCCGCGACGATCCTCATCCGAGCGCCCGCACGCGCGGCTCCGTCACGACCCGGTCGACGAGCGGGTGCTTCGGCGCGGCGGCGGTGCTCACGCCGTAGGCGGAGCCCCGGAGCACGAGGGGCTGCGGGAGCTTCGCATGCTCGAGGACGCGCGAGCGCCCGACGCAGGCGTACGCGCAGGGCGCCGGCCAGTGCCGCTCCCATGGACAGAAGCGGGTCACGGAGACATAGCGGAAGCCCGCGTGGAAGGAGAGCGGCAGCCCGAAGGACGCGAAGCGCGCCAGGAGCGCCGGGTCGTCGAGCTCGATGCGCGCGAGCCCCTGCTCCTTCAGGAAGCGCTCCGCGAAGGTGCGCGCCATGACCTTCACCCGGTGCCCGAAGACCCGCCCCAGGGCCGCCCGCACCCGGCCCGCCCGGCGGCGCCGGCGCAGCTCGCAGAGCAGCCCCAGGTCGTTGACGACGAGCTCGAGGGGCTCGCGCGCGGAGGCGTTCGCGTCGACGATCCTCAGCACCGAGTCGAGCGCGGCGTCGGTCAGCAGGGGAGTCGTCAGGACCGTGCGGCCCCCGAAGGCCCGCCGGGCGCGGGCGAACTCGTCGGGCTCCGGCAGGAGGTTGAGGCAGAATTCGTCGCCGAGGTAGAGGGCGTCGAAGCCCTTCGCGGCCTTGAGCGCGCGGGGCCCGAGCTGCGGCGGCGTCAGGTGGAGGGCCTTCTCCATCAGCGCCCCCGGCAGTGCCGCGACACCCGGAAGTAGAGCTTCTCGCCGAGCCGCTTGAACTCGGCGCGGTCGACGCCCCGGCGCAGGAGGGTCCGCAGGCACAGGGCCTCCTTGAGCACCTCCTGCTGGTCGGTGAAGCTGTTGGTGCGGATGAGCTTGAGGTAGCCGACCCCGGCCTTGTAGAAGTCGTAGACGACGTCCAGCTTCTGCGGAACGTTCGCCTCCGGCATGCGATGGGGCTTCCCGCCGCTCATATAAGGGAAGCGGCAGACCTGGAAGCTCTTCGCCCAGCCGTCGAGCCGGCAGACGGGGTCCATGTTGGGGCAGCAGAAGTCGGCGTGGAAGAAGACCTCCGTCTCGATGCCCCAGGGATTGCGGATGATGCGCCCGGCCTCCTGCGGCAGAAGGTGGAAGGGAAGGATGACGCGCGTCACGCCCAGGCCCTTGTAGAACTCGAGCGCGCGGGAGTTGAAGGTCAGCGCGAGGCTGCTGAGGATGTAGGGGGCGCGCACGCCGCTCTCGACGAGATGGCGCAGCAGCGGAAGCTCCTTGACGACGACCCCGCCCGCGCCCGCCTTCACGAGCGCCCGGGTCCGCCGGGCGACCTCCGGATAGTCCTTCTCGAAGCAGGCCTCGTTGAGGGCGAGCAGCGCGCGCTTGCCCGTTCGGCGGGCGAAGCGGGCGATGCGGACGAACTCCGCGTCCGACTTCAGGCACTGGTCGGGGTCGCGATGGTTGGGCAGGCCGGGGAGGCCGCAGTAGACCTCGGAGGCGCCGTGGGTGAGCAGCCACTCCGCCTCGTCGGGAGCCTTCGCGCCGATGACTATGCGCACGGCCGGCTCCCCCCCGCGAGCGGCGTCAGCGGGAAGCGCTGGCAGCAGCGCGCGCAGCCCGGCGGCAGACGGCGTCCGGCGCGGCGGCGGAAGGCCTCGAGGGCGCTCCCGCGCCAGACCGGCTTCCAGCCCTCCTCGAGCACGTTGCCCGCGCGCTCCGTCTGGTTCTGACAGACGCGCGCCGTCCCGTCGGGCTCGACGACCAGCGTGTCGGACGGCGCGCGGCAGCCGCCCTTCGCCGGGAACTCCCCGCCGTACCAGCGCGCGAGCGCCGAGGGTCCGAGCGCCGGACGGACTTCGAGCCGCGGTCCGCCCTCGCTGCGCGCGAGCGCGCGCAGCGAACGCGCCAGTCGCGCGGCCCCGGCCAGCGGCCGCGGATAGCGCGCGGTGAGCACCTCGGGGCCGCCCCGTCGGGGCCGCATGAACTGGAGGTGCTCGAAGAGCACGCGGTCGACGCCGAGCCGGCGGCCGAGCGCCGCGACCTCGCTCAGGCTCCCGGCGTTCTCCGGGGTCACCGTGCAGCTGAGGAGGAGCTCGGTGCCGGGCCGCCTGGCGCGCGCGAAGCGCAGCGCGGCGCGCAGGAGCAGGCGGAAGGCGCCGCGGCGGCCGCTGAGCCGGTCGTGGACCGGCTCGAGGCCGTGCAGGGAGAAAAGGACGTAGTCGGGACGGGCCGCGGCGAGACGCTCGGGAAGGCCCCCCGTCAACCGGGTCCCGTTGGTGTTGACTCCGCAGCGGTGCCCGGCCCTTTTGAGGCCCGCGAGCAGGGCGAGACAGTCTCCGCGGACGAAGGGTTCGCCCCCCGTGACGAAGAACTCGGTCCCCCGAGGGAGGGTGCGCGCGAAGCGCAGCCAGCGGCGGGCCCCGGTCTCGGCGCGGCCGGCTCCCAGCCGGCCGGCATGCGCGAGATAGCAGAAGGAACAGCGCAGACCGCAGCGATAGGTGGTCTCGAGGACCACCCGTCGGGGCGCCGGGGGCGCCGCCGCCGCGCGCTTCACTCGAAGTGCTTGGGCTTCGAGCTGCGGCGCTGCTTGTGGTACTGCTCGAGCTTGAGGAACTCTTGCTTCCGGTGCTCCTCGGCGGCCTTCACATCGTCGTCGGTCATGCCGATGTAGCCGTTCATCTTCTTGTTGTAGTCCTCGCGGGCGCGGCAGTAGTAGCTCTCGAGGGACTTCTGCAGGGGAGCGCAGGCGTCCGCGCCGCGGGTGCGGAAGGCCTCCCAGAAGGGCCGGTCGTCCGCCGAGAGGCCGGCGGCGGATTTCGCGGAGAAGGCCTTCAGGACGCGCACGGACCACTCGCAGTCCTTGCTGCCGCCGCAGTGCGCCGTCTCCGAGGGGATGCGGTCGCTGCACTCGCGCGCCTCCTTGGCGCCGAAGGGAGCGCCTTTGGCGCGCGCGCGCTGGGCGATGTAGGCGCACAGGTTCAGCGGGTTGCGGGAGGGCTCGCAGACCTCCTCGGCCGGGATCGGCAGCGCGTCGCCGAAGCCGGCATAGAAGTTCACGCAGACGGTCTTCTCGCCGGCGCCTTCGCCTCCGGCGAACATCAGCGAGAGGTAGTGGCGCATGCACTGCCCCTGGGGAGTCTCATCGAGCGGGGTCAGGGCCCCGTCGATGAGGGTGCGCTCGCCGGAGAGCTGGAGACAGGTGCTCGGATTGCGCGCCGCGAGCGCCCGGCAGATCTGCAGGCCGGTGATGCGGTCGGCGACCCCGTCCGAGAGGTCGGAGGGCAGCGCGCGCACGAGCTTGCGGTTCACCGAGCGGCCCCAGGTGCGGCCCTGGTCGCGGAGGATGCTCTCGAGCGAGCCGTCGGCGCAGGGGCCCTTGGGGACGTTCGCGTCCTCGACGATCTTGCCGACCTTGGGACCCGCCTGCTTGGCCGGGTCGGGGCCGCTGGCGACGCTCGGGGTCGGCGGCTGGACCATGGTCTGCGGCTCGACGGTCGGCAGGGACTGGGCGTTCGGCGACGCCGGGGCCGTCGTCGGGGTCTCCGGCGCGCCGGGGGGCGGGGTCTGGGCCGCCGGCGTGAGCGGGACGGCGGGCTGAACGGGAGCCGTCTCGGGCGCCGCGGCGCGGCGCCGCTCGATGGCGCGGTAGGCCAGCAGGCCGCCGAGCACGACGACCGCGGCCGGAATGATCCATTTCTTCATCGTTCCCCTCCCTTCCTGTTCGAGCGCGCGGTGGCGAGCATGACGGTGAGGACGGCGCGCTGCACCTCGCGGTTCCGGGTCAAAAGGTCGCGGCGGCACTCCTGGTTGAGCGCCTCGTCGGCGAACTCCGCGGCGAGGGCCGCGCCGTCCGCGTCGGCCCGCGCGCGCACGCGGACCTCGATGACGCCCTTCGCCGGGCGCAGACGGAAGTCGCCGCGCCCGGCGAGGGTCCGGGCCGCGAGCTCGGCGGATTCCTTCGAGTAGAAGACGGTGCTCAGCCGGAGGACGCTCTCACGCATCGGCTTCCTCCGCGGTCTTCAGCCAGGAGCGGAAGACCTTCGCGTCGGCCGGCCGCTCGAGGCGGCGGAAGACGGAGGCGAAGAGGCCCTTCATCATCCCGCAGCGGTCGTTGGACGGCATGCTGCCCCAGAGCCCTCCCTGCGCCTGATAGTTGTAGGCCGGGCAGACCCCGCACCAGGGCCGGAAGGCGCAGCGGAAGCAGGCGGGCTGCTGCTCGAGGTTCGAAGAGGCGCAGCAGGCCTTCGTCGCGCCGCTGCCGACGAGGTCGTCGTAGCCGTCGCGGAAGACGTTGCCCACGCGGAAGAACGTGTCCCCGTCGTAGGAGATCATCCGCCCTTCGTCGCAGGTGTAGACGTCGCCGTCGTAGTTGTAGGCGAGCTGGCCGACCGAGGCGCCGCAGGGAGAGCGCAGGTCGAGGTAGCCCGGGTCGGTCCCGCCGATGATCTTGTGCAGGAGGATCGCGGCCGTCTTCTCGACGAGCGGGGTGCCCCTGCGGTTGACCTCGAGGATGCGGTCGAGCGCGCCCGCGTAGAAAGCGGCGAACTCCGCGGAGGTGTAGCCGACCCGGTCCCAGGCGCGGCGCGCGTAGCCCAGCGGCGAGAGCGGGCGCAGGAACACGCTCTCGAGCTTGAGCCGCGCGTACTCGTCGACGATCTCCTTCGGGTGCGAGAGAGAGAGGCGCGTGACGGTGAGCAGGGCGTTGACGCGGAAGGCCCGCTGGTCCTGCGCGCTGTGCCGCTCGGCGCGGCGCGAGATCTCCTTGATCCAGCGGACGGTCTGCGCGTGGGAGTTCCCGCCGGAGTAGAAGCGGTTCTTGTTGTGGACCTCGGCCGGCCCGTCGAGGGAGGTGCACAGCGAGACCGCGTTGTCCTCGAAGAAGCGGACCTTCTCGTCGTCCATGAGGCTGAAGTTCGAGACGAGGCCGATGCGCAGGTCCTTCTTCTCCTTGAGGTTGCGCTTGCGCGCGTACTCGACGGTGGCGCGGAGGACCGGCCAGTTCATGAGGGGCTCGCCGCCCTGGAACTCGAGGGTCAGCGTCGGGCTCGGGCTGCGGAAGGCCATGTCCACCGAGGCCTTCGCGGTGCGCAGGTCCATGTCGGCGCCGCGGGCCTTGGCCCCGACGGCCGCCGACTGGCAGTAGAGGCACTTGTGGTTGCAGCGCTCGGTGAGCACGAGGATGTGGAGGCTCGGCCCCTGCCAGAGGAAGCCGTGGCGGCGCTTCCAATCCTGCGAGAGCGTCTCGAAATCCATGTTGTCGCGGATGAACCCGCCCGCCTGGAGGCGCGGGTAGGCGGGGTCGGCCGGCGTGATCTTGCCGGCCAGCCAGCGGCGGAACTGCGCCGGCTTCAGGAAGAGGTGGTGTCCCCAGTCGTTGGTGAGCAGGTAGCGGCCGTCGAGCTCCACCCACTGGGAGGCCGGGACCTTCTGGGGATGCGGGAGGAGGGGTTTAGGCACTCTCAGGCCGTCCTTTTCCGGCCATGCTGTTCTTCCCAGGTCTTCAGGATGCCGAGCGGGTCCTTCCCCGGAGCGCTCTTCGCTTCCTTATGCAGTTCCTCTTCGACCTCGGCGATGAGCCGGTCGAGCTCGGCCTGCTGGTCGGCGGAGAGCGCGGGGTCGCGCGGAGTCTCGGCGGGCGGGGTCCGCCCCATGGCGAGCCCGATGACGTGCTCGCGCAGCTTCTGGTTGTTCTCCGCGACCCGCGTGCGCAGGAGCTCCTGGTCGAGCACCGCCCGCAGGCGGCGCTCCCCGCGGCCGGCGGCGCTTCCCGGACGCTTCGGGGTGAGCAGGACCTTCGCCGCCGAGCGTCCGGCGGGCACGAGGAGCACATGGAACTCGTCGGTGAGCAGGTGCGCGGAGATGCGGACGGTCTCGAGGTCGTAGACCCGGAGGTCCACGGACACGGAGATGGGCGGCTTAGTCATGTTTACGAGAGTCTATCAACCCCTTCGGAAGCTGTCAATGAACGCCGCTTCCGTCGGAGAGGGTTGCTATAATGGGACCTGCGATGATCCCCGCTTCGAAGGCCCCGCGCCGACCCGCCCCGCCGCTGCCCGCCGCTCGCCGGCTCCTGCGCGCCCTCGGCTTCGCCGTCGACGCCGAGCCCTCCCGCCGCATCGTGTTCGTGCGCGAGGACGGCTGGCTGCTCCGCGCCGCGCGCCGTCCCGAGCTCGTCGCGGCGGGCCGCGCCCTGCTCGTCGGCTTCCTCGAAGCTTTCGGAGAGGGCTGGTCCGTGCAGTTCGCCGGCCTGCCGCCCTGCGTCCTCTCCGGCGCCGAGACCCGCCTTCGCTGGGGCCCCGTCCACGGCCTGCGCGCCGCGCGCCTGGGGATCTGCCGCCTCTGCCGCCGGGCTCCCGCCTGCCCCGGCTTCCCCGATCCCGACGGCTCCGGCGCCGTCCCCGCCGCTTTCGCCGGCGCGCTCGAACCCATCCGCGCGCCTCTGCGCGAGGTCGCGCTCGAAGTCACCGGGGCCTGCAACCTGCGCTGCGGGCTCTGCCTGCTGCGCGACGGCGGCCGCTCCGAACCTCCGGCCCGCGCGCTGCGCCGCGTCCTCGAGGATGCGCGGACGCTGGGGGTCGGCGTCGTGCGCTTCACCGGCGGGGAGCCCCTGCTGCGGCCCGACCTCTTCGAGCTCATGGCCTGCGCGAAGGAGGCCGGCCTCGCGGTCCTGCTCAACACCAACGGGACCCTGCTCGACGAGCGCCTCGTCGCCCGGCTCGAGGGGCTCGTCGACAGCGTCCTCTTCTCCCTCCAGGGGCACGACGCGGCCTCCGAGCGCCGCCTGACCGGCGGGGACTTCTTCGCACGCAAGTGCGCGATGCTCTCCGCCCTCGCCGCCTCCCGGGTCCCCTCGACCCGCATGGACACCGTGGCGACGCGCACGCTCGCCTCCGAGGGCGCGGCCTACGCGCGCCTGCTGCGACGACTCGGGGTGCGCCACTGGGTGGTCAACCGGCCGATGCCGGGCCCCGCGAACCGCCATCCGGAGTACGCCGTGGACCGGCGCCGGATGCTCTCCGTGCTCGCGCTCCTGCGCCGCCTGCGCCGCGACGGCCTGCAGACCCACGTCGGCAACGCCGTCCCCTTCTGCATGAGCGGGGATCCGCTCGACCTCTTCCTCTTCGAGGCCAACACCCTGACCGAAGGCCACGACCGCCTCGTCTACGACTGCCGCGGCTTCTTCAAGCCCTCCTACCACTCCGAGGAGCGCCTGGGCTCGTCGCTGGCCGCGGCGCTGCGCGCCCCGCGCCTGCGCGCGCTGCGCTCACTGCGCGCGGTCCCCGCGGCGTGCGCGCGCTGCCTGCTGTTGAAGGATTGCGTGGGAGGGAGCCGTTCGCTCGCCCGGGCCGCCGGCGGAGGACCCGCCGCGCCCGACCCCTGGATGTCGCGCCTGAAAAATCCGGTGCCTGCGCTCGCCGGATTTTGCAGGAAGGCTTAAGCCGGCGGCCCGGGGATCCCTCGTCGGGGATTCCCGTCCAGCATGAGTCGCGCCGAGGTCTCCGCCCCGTCGTACCAGCCCGCCCTCTTCTTCGGCCCCGGCTCCCGGCGCGCGAGCTGGGCGCGGACGGCCGCGGCCAGGCGCTCGGACGTCAGGCCCTCCGGAGAAAGCACCGTCGCCCCGCACAGGTCTCGCAGCAGCCGCGCGCGCGCCAGCTGGTCGGAGCGCTCCCGGCCCGGAGAGCCGAGGAAGGGGACGAGCACCGCGCGCTTGCCCCAACGCAGCGCCTCGTAGACCGCGCCGCCGGCCGGGCCGACGACGACGGCGCAGCGCCGGATGTCCTCGTGGAGCTCGTCGCGCCAGCGCTCGAGCCGCGCGCCGTTCGCGCGCGCGAGCGCGCGCCAGCGCCGCAGCCGCGCCGGCGCCGTGGCCGGCCCGGCGAGGACGAGCAGGTCCAGGCGCGCGTCGAGGAGCGGCCGCAGGCGCAGCGCGCACTCGACGAGCCCGTCGAGCACGGCCCCACCCCCGCGATGGACGAGCACGGTCCGCGCCCCCGCCGCGGCGCCCTCGCCGCGCCGCGGGGACGCGAGCACGTAGCCGGTGAAGGCCAGGCGCGCGCCGAGCGTCCGGAAGGTCCCGAGGAACTCGGCGGGGGTCACCCGCCCTTCGCGCGCGACGGCGCGCGCCATGTACGCGAGGTCCGCGCCGGCGGGGCAGTGGATGAGGAGCCGGTCGTAGAGCGCGCAGTGAGCGAGCAGCTCCCCGACGCGCTCGCGCGGGTGGACGAAATAGGGCAGCGGCACGCTCGCGAAGGTCCTTCCCCCCGCGGCGCGCACGCGCGCGAGCGCGGGGACGATCTCCGGAGCGCACTCCAGGCGCCCGAAAGGGAAGAAGCCCGTCACGAGGGCGTCGGCGTCCGCGACGAACGCGAGGAGCCGCCGCGCGCGCGCGCGCAGGAGCGCGGCGGAGGGCGCGGCGGGGACCCGGGGACCGAAATCGGCGACGGAGGTGAAGGGCCGGGGCAGCCGGACGACCTCTCCGGGCCAGCGGCGCTCGAACTCGGGCTGGGGACGCCCGGCCTGGACGAGGCGCAGGCGCAGACCCGGGGCGCGGCGGCGCAGCGCGCGGGCCAGGCGCAGAAGGTGCACCGCATGCCCGACGTCCCCGCTATGATTGTGATAAACGACGAATCTGGCCATGGTTTCCGGAACGCCGCATTATAACACAGCTCCCGACGGAGAAGCCTTCCTTTTAAGTATTGACACTCGCCCGCGCGAGTGTTAACCTTAGGGGGAGGGGGCGTTTCGCCCTCTGTTGCCCATGTCGAGGGATTCCTTCGTCGTTCAATTCCGCTTCTCCCGGGCCCATGCGCTCTGGGCCCTGGCCCTCGCGCTGCTTTGCGTGCATCCCGGAGAACTCGGCTCCGAGCAGCTCACCCTGACGACCTACTACCCGGCCCCCTACGGCGTCTACCGGGACATGCTCACCACGATGACCACGACCCTCTCGCGCGACGGCGGCACGACCGCCATCGGCGCCGGCGGCGTGGCCGCCGGCTACAAGAGCCAGGTCAACGGCAGCCAATACGTGACCGGCACGTCCATGGCCAACACCCTCGTGGTCAACGGCAACGCCACGGTCGGCGGCAACCTCGGCGTGGGGAGCATCAACGTCACGAACCTGACCGCGACGAACCTGTGGGCGACGAACGCGACCATCGGGACCAACAACGTCACCCAGCTCAACCTCACCAACGGCGTCGTCAACAACCAGCTCTGGTTCAACGGCTACATGTGGAACGTCTGCGTGACCCGCTATTACGGCGCGGGGACCTGGGGCTGCGCCTGGAACGAGACGGCGCTCAACAACTGGCCCACGGGTTTCTCCGTCATCGGCCCCCTTTCGACCATCGCCGGGAACAGCGTCTACATCTCCGTCCCCAACGTCGACGGCTGGATGTGGTGCTGCCGCTTCCGTTAATCTTGGAGGACCCGTGGCTAAGAAAAAGAATCTCAAGGACAAGATCAAGAAGAGCATCGACCTCTTCCTCTCCAGCGAAGAGGGGAAGATGCTCGACAGCGACGTCGTGAAGACCGGCGTCGCCCTCGGCATCCTCGGCGGCGCCGTGCTCAGCGGCAGCGACGCGGCGGCGCAGTACTACCACACCAACTACATGACCAGCAACTCGCACGTGAGCCACTCGAGCCACGGCTCCCACGGCAGCCACGGCTCCCACGGCAGCCACGGCTCCCACGGCAGCCATGGGTCGCATGGAAGCCATGGGTCACACGGGTCGCACGGATCACACGGCAGCTATTGAGACGACCTCCAAAAAGAACCCCGCGGGATGTTCCCGCGGGGTTCTTTTTGTGTCGAAAACCCACTCCTTAACTCCCCTTCCCGCAGGAAGGGGAGTTGAGGAAACTGTCCGTCCTATCTAAGAGTTAACGAAGACATCCAGAGCGTCCAGAAAATCGTCAACCTCTCCCGTCGTACTGTATGGACCGAAGGACACTCGTACAGTCGCGTCCACACCCAGTCGGCGATGCAACAGGTGCGCGCAATGCTCTCCCGCGCGCACGGAGACGATGCGGCCGGGGAGCTCGTGGTCGAGGAAGAGCGCGAAATCGGCCGGAGAGAAGCCGGCGCCCGCGGGAAGCAGGGAGACCAGCGCACCCTTCTCGAGCTCGGCGCTCGCGCCCAGGGGCCGCAGCTCCCGAAAGCGCTCGAGCCCGGCGACGAGACGGCGCACGAGGCCCGCGACGTGCGCGCGCAGGGCCGCCGCGGGCAGCGCGCGGCGCACCCGCAGGGCCGCGGCGAAAGCGGCGGCGCCGCCGAAGTCCGGCACGCCCGGCTCCAGCCGCGCCGGCGCGTCGAGCCAGCGCACCCGGAGGCCTCGAGGTCCCCCCGCCACGGAGTGGACGGTCCCCCCGCCGACCGCGGCGACGCCGAGCCGGCGCAGGCGCTCGCGCCGGCCGTAGAGCACGCCGAAGCCGAAGGGCCCGCCGAGCTTGTGCGCCGAGAACGCCGCGTAGTCGGCGCCGAGGGCGCGGACGTCTTCCTCGTGCGTAAGGAGATACTGCGCGTCGTCGACGAAGGTTTGGGCGCCCCGGCGGCGGGCGATGCGCACGACCTCCGCGGCCGGCGTCACGCCCCCGGCGACGTTCGAGGCGCGCGTGAACGCGACCAGCGCCGTGCGCTCCGTGACGAGGCGCTCGAGCGCCTCGAGGTCGAGCCTCCCCCCCGGCGCGGGGCAGACCCGCAGGCGGATCTCCCCCCGCTCGGCCAGCGCATGGAAGGGCAGCAGCACGCTGTTGTGCTCGAGCTCGGTGACGACCACCTCGCGCCGCTTCGCCGTATAGGGGAAGGCGCGCGCGAGCAGGTTCGCCGCCCCCGTCGTGCCGGAGGTCAGGACGATCTCCTCGGGCGAGGCCGCGCCGATGAACACGGCGGCCTCCTCCCGCGCGGCCCTCAGGGCCGCCTCGGCCTCGCGCGCGAGCCGGTGCGTCGAGCGCCGCCCGCCGCAGCCGCCGGAGGAGAGGTAGAAGTCGCGCAGAGCCTCGGCCGTCTGCCGCGGCTTGAGCGCGGTGCAGGCGCTGTCGAGGTAGACGAGGCGCTTGCCCCCGACGCGGCGGCGCAGCACCGGATAGTCGCGGCGGACCGCGCCGACGTCGTAGCGGGAGGGGCTCATAGGGACCGATGGACCTCGATGTAGTCGACGCGCGGGCCCGGGCAGCGCGCGCGCAGCCGGCAGCCGGCGCAGTCGGCGGTCTTCTGCTTCTCGGAGAGATGGACGCCGGAGAGCCCCTCGCGCATCTTCCGGTAGTCGACATGGTGCTCCCGGTACTCCCGCACGTAGCAGACCGGGATGTGGTCGACCTCGAAGCGCAGTCCGCCGCGCCGGCAGGCCGCGAGCGCGCGCCGCAGATACGGCGCGGCCTCGCCGTAGCGGGGGATGAGGCGGCTCTTCCCCTTGGCGCGCCCGATCCCCTTCACGAAGCTGAACTGGATCCAGGAGACCCCGGGGAGCTCCCGGCGCACGAACTCGACGAAAGCCGGTGCGTGGCGAAAGTTCGGGCCGCAGAGCACGTGCGTGAGCCGGACCTTCGCGCCGAGGGCGAGGAGGCGCCGCACGCCCTCGAGCCGGCGGCGGAAGCCGCCGCGGACCCCGGTGACGCGCAGGTCGAGCGCCGGCGTGTGGGCGGAGAAGTTCACGTTGAAGAAGCTCGTCAGGCCCGCGAGCGCCTTCAGCCGCGTCGTGCTCGGCTCGAGCAGATGCAGGCCGTTGGTCTGCAGCTCGGCGACCTTCCCCCGCTCGCGGCAGCGCGCGAGGATGCGGAGCAGGTCGGCGCTCCGGCGCAGGAAGGGTTCGCCTCCGGAGACCTGCACGTGGTCGCCGGGGTCCTCGTCGATGAGGCGCAGGAGCAGCGAGAGGCGGTAGTCGCCCGGCCCGCGCCCGTGCGCGGAGCAGAAGGCGCAGCGGCTGTCGCACGCGCGCGTGACCGGAAGATGCAGCGCCATCAGGCGGAGCGGCCCCAGAGCCGCCGCAGCAGGCGCACGCGCAGAGGCAGGGCCGTGTCGGCCGCCGTGGGCGCGGCCCCGTGCGTGTTGACGAGGAAGACCCCGAGCAGGACCAGCGGCACGCCGAGGCGCATCGAGGGCTCGAAGGGCTCTCCGAGGAAGGAGATGCCGAGGAGGATGGCGACGAGGGGGTTCACGTACGCGTACACGGCGACCTGCGCGGTCGGGAGCTTGGCGAGCGCGTAGATGTAGGAGCCGTAGCCCACGATGGAGCCGAAGAGCACGAGGTAGGCCACGGCGAACCAGCTCGTCGAGGTCGCGTGCCAGCGCGCCGGCTCGCCGAGCGACAGGCCGACGACGGCGAAGAGGCCGCTCCCCATGAGCATCTGCACCGCGGCGCTCATGAGCGGCGCCGTGCGGGGCGCGCGCTTCTTGGAGTAGACGGAACCCAGCGCCCAGACCGCCGAGGAGGCCAGGATGGCTCCCGCGCCCTCGATGAAATGCGAGCCGGGCTGGGCCGTCTCGATCTTCGGCCAGAGCACGAAGGAGAGGCCGACGAAACCGAGGAGGAGGCCGGCCAGCGTGCGGGCGCGCACGTTCTCGCCGCCCAGCCAGGCGAAGGAGGCCATCCAGAGAGGCGTCGTGACGATGATGAGAGAGGCGACGCCGGTCGGAACCCAGCGAAGGGCCCAGGCCAGCGTCCCGTTGCCGACGGCGAGGAGCAGGACCGCCACCACCGCGAGGTCGAACCAGTCGCGGTCCCGCGGGAGCCGCTCGCCGCGGGCGAGCGAGAGGGCCAGCATCGCGGCGCCGGCGATCGCGAAGCGCACCGCGCAGAAGAGGGCGGGCGGCAGGTCGTTGACGGCGAGGCGGATGGCGAGGTAGGTCGTGCCCCAGAAGAGGCAGACGGCGGCGAGGGCGACGAGGGCGAGGGTGCGCTCCTTCACCGGAACAGCCGCCGCAGGTCGGGGAGCGGCTTCCCCCCGCCGAGCGCGCGCTTCTGGAGCTCTCCGAGCCGCTCCTCCACGCCGAGGCTCCCGAGCAGGCCCTTCGCGCGGGCGTCGAGCTGTCCCTGCAGCCCCTTCACGCGCTCGCCGGCGAGGCGGTCCACCTGGGCCCGCAGCTCCCCGGCGCGGGCCGCGGCCTCTTTCCCGAGCGCCTTGCCCAGCGCCCCGGAGAGCGCCCCTCCAAGGTTCGACTCCACGCGCAGCTCGGGCTGCTGGAGCGTCCCGCCCAGGACGACCCCGACCTTGAGGACGTCCACGCCCTCGAGAGCGGAGGCGAGCGCGCGGGCGAGCGCGGGGTCGAGCCCGGCGGCGCGCGGCACGAGGCGCACGCCCTTCTCGACGAAGTCGACGCGGCCGGAGAGCGCGTCGCCCGCGAGCGTCACGGCCCCGGAGACGTCGGCCGTGCCCGCGCCCACGCCCACGGAGAAGGAGGCCGGGTCGCCGGCGGTGAACTCCCCCACGCTCTGTCCGTCAAGACGGAACTCGAGGACGTCGCGCGGCGTCGGGCGACGGTGGTCGAGTTCGGCCGAGATCAGCAGCTTGCGGCCGTCGGCGCCGCCGCCCAGACGCAGGCGCGCGGGTTCGGCGAGCAGCGGCGGGTTCGAGGAGAAGTCGACGGCCTCCCCGCCGAACGCGAGCGGGGTCCCGAGCTCGGCGCTGCCGGTGAGCTTCGCCTGGCGCAGCCAGAACCCGGGCAGGCTGCGCTCCGCGCGCGGGAACTCGACGGTGACCCCGCGCGCCGCCTCCTTGGCCGACGGCTCTCCCTTCGAGGGCATGCGCTTGCGCGCGGCCGCGAGCACCCGCAGAGCGGTGGAGAGGCGCTTGGCGCCCTGCTCGCCCACGAGGTAGGCGGAGAGGCGCTCCGAGTCGAAGCGCGGCAGATGCAGGCGCTTCTCGAGCTCGGCGAGGTCGGCCGCCTTGGCCGCTTCGACGGCCTTCAAGTCGGCGCGGGCCGCGGCGAGCTCGCCTTCGACGCCCGAGCGCAGCGCCGCGGCGTCCTTGCGGAGCGCCTCGGAGCGCTCCTTGAAGCGGCCGAGCGCGGCGAGCCGGGAGGCCGGTTCGCCGGCGCCGGCCTTCCCCGCGAGGTCGGAGAGCTCCCGGATGCGCCCCTCCGCGTCGAAAGCGTCCGTCTTCTTCTTCCAGGCGTCGAAGCGGGCGGGCCAGCCCTCTTCGAGCGCGCGGGCCAGCTTCACCGAGGAGAGGTCCTCGGGCTTCACCGTGTAGGAGCGCGCGAGGTCGGCCTTCGCGCTCGCCGCCCCGCCGAGCCCGAGGTCCTTCGCCCCGCCCGCCCACTTCGCGAGCGCGACGGAGGCCTGCGAGGGCGGCTCGCGGCGCACGGCGCCGGAGCGCTTGCGCGGCGCGCCCCAGGTGACGCCCTCGACCTCCGCGGCGCGGATGACGAGCTTGCGCTCGAGCAGCGGGGCCGCCTCGAAAGAGAAGCGGGCCTTTTCGACGCGCAGCAGGTCGCGCATCGGGTCCGAGGGGTCGGCGGCCGCGAGGCCGGCGATGCGGAGCGTGGGCGGCAGCACCCGCGTGTTGAGCTTTCGCAGCGTGACCTTCGCCCCCAGCGCGCGCGAGGCGCTCTTCTCGAAGGCACGCCGGGCCAGCGGGTCGACGGCGAACGCGAAGAAGGCCCACACCAGGGCCAGCAGAGCCGCGCGCGAGCCGACGTAGGACCACCGGATCACAGGACCTTCCCCGCCGTCTCGGCGCCGAGAAGGAGCCCGATGACGCGCAGCCGGCGGATCTTCGCGCCGAAGGCGTCGCGGTAGCGCGCGAAGACGCGCGTCATGAGGAGGTAGAGCGGTCCGAGCAGCGCGAGCCCGAGCAGGATCGAGCCGAGGGTCACCGTGTTGTTGAAGCCGGTCCAGGGGACCACGGGCACGTTGTAGAGCCGGGTCCAGAGCGGGGAGAGCGGGGCGGCGTCGACGAGCAGCAGCGCCCCGATGCGGTGGGTGAGCGGGTCGGCGAGCGGGGAGAGCAGCGAGAAGAGGGCCGCCGCCCCGTAGCCCGCGGCCGGGTTCACCTGGGTCGCGGCGATGAGGACGAGCGCGAGCGTCGAGACGATGCTCGACTTGGGCACGAGTCCGGCGAACGCGCCGAGGGCGAAGCCGGCGGCGAGCTGCCGCGGGCTGTCCTGGGCCGCGAGGGCCTGCGCGAGGTAGCGGAAGGGTCGGAGCAGGAACATTTCAGTGGACGGCTTGCTCCCTCATTATAAACAATTTCCTATAATGGCGCGGTCGCTCGTCCGGATGCCCGCACCCAGGAGAACGATGATGAAC
The DNA here is from genome assembly GCA_041660925.1 of Elusimicrobiota bacterium. NCBI lineage: Bacteria > Pseudomonadati > Elusimicrobiota > Elusimicrobiota bacterium. The sequence continues at coordinate 5,588 of JBAZVI010000010.1, read as the reverse complement.
AGACTCTGGTCTTTCCCGCTCCTCGTCGCGGCGCTCGCCCTCGCGGCGGCCGCCGGCGCCCAGGAAACCCCGGCCCCCGCGGCCGAGCCCGCCGCCGAACCCAAGGTCGAGGCGCCCGCCGTCGCGGAGCCCGCGCCAGAGACGCCCGCCGCCGCCGAGCCGGTCGTCGCCGAGCCCAAGGTCGAGACGCCCGCGCCGGTCGAGCCCAAAGCCCCGACGCCCAAGCCCGCTCCGAAGGCCGAGCCCGCGCACATCCAGGCCCCGCGCGTCGAGGCCCCCAAGGTCGAGCCCAAGCCCCGCGCCCCCGAGCCCAAGGCCGAGGCGCCCGCAAAGGCCGAGACGACGATGGCCGTCGGCGAACGCGCGAAGGCCGAGCTGACCTTCCTGCAGAACGCCTTCAAGACGGCCGCCGGAGAGACCCTCACCTGCCTCCCCGAGCAGGTCGACGCCTACCTCACGCTCTACCGCGAGCTCGACGGCGCCGACATGGCGCAGTACCTCAAGTTCGAGGTGCACGAGAAGCAGGGCGACCTGCTCGCCGCCTCCGTGGACCTCCTGAAGCTCCTCTACGAGTATCCCGACACGAAGCTCTCTTTCAACGCGAAGAAGAAGCTCATGGAGATCGTCGACAAGAAGATCCGCAAGCAGAAGCCGGCCGTCACCGAGGTCTCCAAGGGCCCCGGCGCCGGGCTCGACCGCCCGGGCCGACTCATCGCCCTGCTGCGCGCCCTGGCCTCCCTCAAGGAGACCGCGATCTACGAGCCGACGGTGGCCGAGTTCAACGAGTTCTTCCGCCGCTACCCGGACCATCCGAGCGTCGGCGAGATGATCTACCTCCTCGCGCAGGTCTACGCGCAGAACGGCAAGCAGGAGACCGCCATCCTGCTCAACGAGAAGGTGCTCGCCGTCTACAGCAAGGACGGCCCGCTCGGCGCGAAGGCCGAGACCGCCATCGCCGACATCTACGCGGGCGCGCTGCGCAACTACGACAAGGCCGTCGAGTCCTACCAGGCCGTGACCGACAAGTTCGGCTCCTTCCCGGAGGCCGGCGACGCCTACGTCAAGATGGCCCGCATCCTCGACGAGAACCTCAAGCAGCCGGCGCTCGCCGTCGACCGCCTCGAGAAGATCGTCTCGCTCTATCCGAACACCGACGCGGCCTTCGCCGCCTTCCGCGAGCAGTCGCGCATCCAGCGCGACCGCAACAAGGACTTCGGCAAAGCCGTCGAGGCGCTGACCAAGCTCGCCGACATGTTCCCCGGCGACCGCGCGGTCGCGGCGCTCAAGGACGCGGCCGACCTCGCCGGCGGCTCGCTGAAGGACTACACGCTGCAGGCGAAGCTGCTCGAGCGCGTGGCCGCGGACTTCCCCCAGGACAAGTCGGCCGCACAGTGCCTCTGGGACGCCGCCCAGCTCTACGAGCGTCAGCTGACCAACCCGGGCGCCGCGAAGGGCGTCTACGAGAAGCTCGTCGCCGATTACGCGAAGGACTCTCTCGCCAAGAAGGCGTCCAAGCGCATCGAGGCCCTCAACAAGTGATCGAGAATCCCTGACGGGATTCTCGACTCGAAGAAAAGCTCCCCGCGCCGAACGGCGCGGGGAGCTTTTTTAACCCCCCTCGGGAAATCCGACCCGGGGAGGCCTTAAGATCGAGCGGGGTCGGATTTCCCGAGACGACGGAGGAGGCCGGCGAGGAAGCCGAGCCCGTAGACGAGGTGGGCGAGGAAGGTCCCGGCGAGGAACAGGAGCCGGCGCCCGGGACCGCCGCGTCCCGTCGCGACCACCGCGAGCGCATAGAGCGCGAGCGCGGCGGCGTAGACCGGCCGAAGGCCGGGGCGCAGCGCCGCGGCAGCGCCCCCGAGGAGGACGCAGAGCGCGAAGAGCGGCGGCGCCAGGTAGCGCGGCGAGTTCAGGCGCGGCGCCGCGGCGAAGTACCCCGCGCGGTCGGCGGCGAGCTGGAAGACCCGGCCGAGGAAGGAGCGGAAGAGCGGGCGGCAGTGATGGAGCACACGCACGTCGGGGGACCAGGCGATGCGCAGGCCCAGGCGCCGGAGCCCGCGGCAGAAGTCCACGTCCTCGCCGACGCGGCGCGTCTCGTCGAAGCGGAGGCCCCGCTCGACCGGCTCCCGGCGCACCACGAGGTTGCAGGTCGGCAGCTCGCGGCTGTCCTCGACGCCGCCGGGGCCGCGGCCGGAGCGATAGAGCCCCCGCGTCCCCCAGACCGTGTGGATGACGTCCCAGGCGCCCCGCTCCAGGACGCCGGCCGAGGGCGGCAGGAGGTCGGGGCCGCCGCAGGCGCCCAGGCCGGGGTCGGCCTCGAGGAGCTCCACGGCGCGCTCGAGCCAGTCCGTCTCGGGCGACGCGTCGGAGTCGATGAAGGCGAAGAAGCGTCCGCGGCCGGCGGCCAGCGCGGCGTTGCGCTTCGCCGCGGGATTGCGCGGCCCGGTCGGAAGGATCCGCGCGCGCGCGCGGAGCTCCGGCGGGAGGAGCGCCTCGTCGAGCGGTCCGTCGGGGAGCAGGAGGAGCTCGAAGTCGCCGCGCAGCCGGGCCATGCCCGCGAGGCACTCGTGCAGGCGCTCGTCCGGCGCCCGGAACGGGACGACGATGCTGACGGCCGGGCCGCTCACGCCGCGCGGCTCCCGGGGGACAGCCGGCCGGCCTGGAGCCGGGCGTACTCGGTGCAGACCCGCGCGAAGCCGTCCGGGTTGAAGAGCGCGTTGGTGATCATCTGGCACTCGAAGGTGCAGAAGCAGCCGGCGCGGGCGGCGGCGCGGGCCTTCGCGGCCGCGGGGCTCGCCCAGAGGCGGCCCAGGTCGAAGCCGTGCTCGCGCAGGCTCCCCATGTGCAGGTCCGAGCGGACCTCGCAGGCGTACACCCGGCCGTCGGGGTAGACGACCGCGTTGAGCTCCGCGGCCCGGCAGGCCGTGCGGCAGGTCTTCGTGCGCAGGGTGTCGGCGACGAGTCCGTGCACGGCGCGGTTGACCGCCGTGTAGAGCAGCCCGCCCGGGAAGTTGTAGCCGCGCAGACGCCCGGCGGCGTGCTCGGCCTCGACCTCGCGCTCGAGCCCGACGTAGTCCTCGAGAAGGGAAGCGTCGAGCGCGTCTCCGTAGCGCGTGTCCCGGTAGAGGTTCACCTGGAAGTGGTCGAGCCGGCGCCGGCGTACGGTCTCGCGCAGGAGCTCGCCGACCTCGGAGCGGTTGGCGCGCGTGAGCGTGCAGGTCACGCCGATGTTGAGGTTCCCGTAGCGGCCGCGCAGGCCCTCGAGGACCTCGAGCGAGCGCTGGGCCTTGTCCCAGCAGCCCGGCACCCCGCGCACGCGCTCGTGGACCTCGCGCCGCCCGTCGAGGGAGACGCTCACGTTCAGCCGAAGCCCCGGGTTCTCCCGGAGGATGCGCTCGGTCTGCGCGGCGATCGCGTCGGTGAGCATGCCGTTGGTCGGGAAGCCCGCGGCCTGCACGCCGGCGTGGCGCCGGAAGAGGCCGATGATCTCGGGGAGGTCCTTGCGCAGGAACGGCTCGCCGCCGCCGATCGCCAGCGTCATGAGTCCGCGGCTGCCCCGCGCGAGCCGCTCGATGTCCTCGAGCGGCATCTCCCGCCCCTTATTGAGCTCCGCGCTGAAATAGCAGTGCGCGCAGCGCAGGTTGCAGCGGTCGGTGACGTAGAGGATGAGATAGAGCGGCCCCTTCCGCCGCGGGACGACGAGGTGGCGAAGGTAGGGGAGACTGCGGAGGAGGCCCATAGGGGGATTATAGCTTCCTTGACCCTATGAGGGGCGATAGTTCCTCACCGCCCTCCCCTTCAGGGGAGGGGCAGGGGAGGGGAGAGCCCTTCCTCCCCTGTTCTCCCCCCCCTCCTGCCTCCCCCCGAAGGGGGAGACATTGAGGAAAATGAAAGCCCCCCCCGCCTCACACGAGGCGGGGGGGCTCCTTCACACTCAGAGACCCAGGTCCTCCGTCTTCGCCTTCGCCGAGCTGACCAGCTCGCTCAGCGCGGGCGTCACGCCCTTGAACTTGACCGTGCGGCCGGCGGCCTGCGGGACGAGCGAGGTGACCTGGCCGACCTTGGTCACGTCCTCTCCTCGGCAGCCCTCGGCCGGGCACTTGTTGGAGACCCGGCAGCCGCCCTTCCAGACGTAGTCGTTCTCGCCGCGCACCAGGATGCCCTCGACGAGACCGGTCGTCGCGTTGAAGACCGCGCTGCCCGAGTTCCCGCCGTAGGTGTCGAGGTTGGCCACGAAGAAGCCTTCCGGCGAGGCGTCGCGCACCTTCGCGCCGCCCGCGACCTTGGTGGGCAGTCCGGCCGGATGGCCGATGACGAAGAGCGGCGTGTCCTTCGCGACGACGCCGGCCCGGTTGAGCTGGAGCGGCTTATGCCCCGTCACCTTGCGGTCGAGCTTCACGATGGCGTAGTCCGCGCCCTCGCCCTCCTCCATGCGACCGACGATCTTCGCGCAGGAGTAGACATCGCTCGCCGGCACTTCCCTGGGAAGGACGCCCTGTTCCTTGATCCCGAAGCCGAAGACGAAGCGAACGCCCTTGCAGGCGTCCTCGGTCCGGACGCAGTGGCCGGCGGTCATCATGAGGTCGGGGCCGACCAGCGAGCCCGAGCAGAAGGCGCCGGTGACCTGGTCGAAGAAGGGCTCCTCCTTGCAGAGCTGCAGCTCCTCCGCATAGGACGCGACGGTGAGCTTCGCCTTGCCGCCGCTCATCTGGATGTCGCCCGCCTTGAAGAGGGCGACCGTCGAGTCGGCGAGCTGCTTGAGCCGGAAGTTCTTGACCTGCCAGAGGTCGAGCCGGTCGTCGTCTCCGTAGATGACGTCGGGGCTGACCTGGGCCTGGACCTTCGTCGCCGCGTAGCCGAACACCGCGACGAGAGCGAGGACGATGAGGATGAGTCGTTTCACGGAACCACCTCCAACAGGGAATGACGACCGTCACCCCCATTATCGGTTCCGAAGGGCCCTCTCGCAGGCGCCATAGGACCCGGCCGTTTCTGGGCCTGTGGGCCTAGATTGTTGAATGTCCGCCGTCGCGAGCCCTCTTTATACGGTAAAAGAGACCCGGGCCCGCGCTGGGTGGGACCCGGGTCCCGGGACCGGAAGGCCTATGGGGCTACTGGGAGACCGGGACGAACCCGACCGCCTTCTCGACCTCCTGAACGTAGGCGAAGCCCATGCCGGCGTCGCGGAGCCGGCCGGCCTTCGTCAGCGCTTCGAGGACGGCGTCGGAGTGCTCCGGGTCGGACACCACGAAGAGGACCTGCTTCTCCCCTTCGATCAGGGACCCAATCGCGCCCAGGCGCTGGCGCACGCCGGTCCCCTGCGCGTCGAAGAAGGTCGCTCCCGAGGCCCCGGCCGCGAGCGCGGCGTCGAGGACCCCCTCTCCGAGCTTTCGCTGCACGACGGCGGTGATGAGATGGAGTTTTTTGTCCATGAGGGGAAGTGTAGTCGCCTCGGCGCCTCCTGTCAATTCCCCGGCGAATGCTAGGAGTCCGTCCGCGTAATAGCGTATTCCCCGGAGGCCCAAGCCTGAGCCGTGCGCAAGGCGCGACGAGCGAGCATAGCCCCGCTATGTGAGCGAGGAGCAACG